>JAUSIF010000058.1 GCA_030648135.1 Xanthobacteraceae bacterium | reverse complement strand
CTGCCGGCGCGGTTGATATAGAAGCTGAGCATCGACATCGCCGATTGATAGGGCGTGCTTTTGCGCCGCCGGCTCGCTTCCGCCGAACGCTTGAGCGAAACAGCAATCGCCCGTGGATCGCGCAAGCTGAACACGTTCGCTTGCAGGTCGAGCGCGTTGCTGCGCATCGTCACTTCGCCCGACCAATAGCCCCGCGTCGCTTTTCTCAAGACACCCGAGCGGCTGGATTGACTGACGCGGCGGACGGCCATCAGCGGGCTCTGCGTCTCGCCGCCTGCGCCTTCTTGATGTTCAGCCGCCGCGCCCGTCTCTGCGCGGGCGTGGGCTTGTCGCGTTCCGGCACATCGGGACGCGGTTTGGCCCTGAACCGGTCGCCGCCGATGCGCCTCGGCTGCGAGCCCAGGGTCTTCAGCACCTTGCGCGCCTCCGCCGTATCGGCCACCAGCCGGCTGCCCTGCCGATGTGCATGCCGCTTGCCGATCAGCCATTTCTGCGTGTCCCAGGAGCCGCCGCTTCGCCTGCCGGCGACGCGTTCGATGCCTCCGCTTTTCCCCACGTCCTGGATGCGGAAGCGCTTGAACAGGCGTTTCGGTCTGACCTCGATGTGAAAGAACTTGCCCTTGCCGGTCGCTCCGGGTTTGGCTCGTGTGCTTGGCATGGTTGCGATCCCTGGTTACTTCCAGCCGCCGGCGCGCTTGAAATATTGCACCGCGCGCTCGTGCTTCTCCGCCGCCCGACGGGTGTCGAAGGTGCCGAGGTTCCGGCGCTTGCCGGTGCGCGGATTTTTCTTCCGCGAATAGAGACGGTAGCGGCCGGTTTTGAGCTTGCGGATCATTTTCTTCTCCGGCCGGACGATATGCTGCGCGGGCCTCAGCGCAGGAATTGGAGGCGTGCGCATGCATGCCCCCAACCCGGCAGCAGGAAAAGGTTCCCCGCGAACCCATGCCACCGCCGGTCCGTTGCGGCCGGCGCTGTGGAATCGGCTACTTCGCGGCGATGGCGATCTTCTTCTCTTTCTTATGGGGCTCGGCGCCCTTCGGCAGGACCACCGTGAGCACGCCCTTCTTGAAGCTCGCCTCGATCTTGTCGGTATCGACGCCGTCCGGCACGCCAAACGAGCGCTGGAAGGCGCCGTAGCGGCGCTCGGAGAGATAGTGGTCTTTCTTCTTTTCCTCCTTCTCCTCTTCCTTCTCGCCCTTGATCGTCAGCATGCCGTCGGAGAACTTGACCTCGATATTGCCCTCGTCCATTCCCGGCAGCTCGGCCGTGATCTCGTAGGCCTTGTCCTTCTCGACGATATCGACCGCCGGAGCGGTGCTCCAGAGCGCCTCGCTCCGCCAGAACGGCACCACGTCGAATGGCGTGCGACGGAACGGTGCACCCAACGCCCCGACGTCGAATTGATCGAACATTTGGTTGATCTCACGCCGCAAACTGTTGAACGGATGCCACTCCTGCGTTTTCGACGGAGCGGCCGCCGGTTTTTCTTCGGTTTTCAACGGCAGTTTGGTTACAGCTTCGGCCATGACACTTCCTCCTCTGCTCTCGCAGAGAATTAATTTTGCAAATTTTAACGCGATATGGATTATTTCGCATTGATTTGAATCAACTGGTGCTCGATGGCGCGAGATCGAATTGCCTCCGTGCCGTGACCAACGTTCTGGTTCAACCAATTAGCAAGAACCTGCCGGCAGAATGGCGAGTCGAAAGTGACCTCGGGTTTACGGGCTGGCGATGGATCGGCAACAACAGATGTCCGCGAAATCGATATTCACGCTCGGGCTGGCGGCCACGGGCGCGGGCCTCTATTTCGTCCTCGTCTCCATCGGCGTCCTCCCCATCCCGGGCGGAACGGCGGCCCTGCACGGCCCGCTCTGGATCGTATTCTGCGCCGGGCTCGCCTTCCTGCTCGCCGGCCTCGCGCTTCTCATCCGCATGGCGGCCGGGGGCTCCGCCGAGGACGGCGAATTGCCGCCGAGCGCACCGCGCTGGATGCGGTTTGCGCAATACCTGTTCGGGCTCGCGATCTTCGGCTGTTTTGGTTTGATCGGGTCCTGGATCGCCTTCGGCGCGGGCCCGCGGCATTTCAGCATGAGCGGTTTTCTCATCGGCAATCCCGGCGAGATGTTCGGACGCACGATGTTCGGAATCGGCGCCATGGTGATCTGGCTGTGCATGATCGCGATGGCGGTCGCGGGCGCACGCAAACTGCTCGGTCGCGACAAAGTCCAGCGGGATAAGGTATGAGTCTCCCGGCGCAAGGAGGCTCGCATGCCCGGCTCGGATTGGCGTCCGCTCGGCGGCGCTGACTTCGCCCAGCTCGCCGAGGCGCGCATAGCAGCCCATTACGCGGCGCAGTGGCTGGCGCGGGCGGCGCGCGCTTTCATCCCGGCGCGGCCCGACGACAGCCACACCAACCTGGGCTGGGACGAGGCGTTCGGCGGTTTCGTGACGCATAAGCTGCAAGGCGCGCGGCTCGGGCTGAAGCTGCCGGGACTTGCGCTCGCGCTCATGGAAGGCGACGGCGGCACGCCGTCGCAATTGTTCCCGCTCGACGGCCGTGTCGACGCGGATGCGCACGCATGGCTCGGCCAAGAGATGCGCGCGCTCGGTCTCGACGCGAAGAAGCTCGATGCGCCGTCGCCCTATGAGATGCCGGCGCACGCGATCGCCAAGGGCGCAGCCTATGCCGCCACGAGGCTCGCCGGCGCCTTGGATGAGCTTGCCGCCTGGTTCGCCAACGCCGAGATCTCGCTCGGTCGGCTCGGACAGGAATACGCCGCGAACAAGCTACAGGTTTCGCCGCTGCGCTGCTGGCCGCACCATTTCGATCTCGCCGTATTGATCTCGCTCGATGCAAGCGGCGAGCACGCGCGCTCGGTGAACGCCGGGCTTTCACCCGGCGACGAGAGCTACAAC
>JAUSIF010000057.1 GCA_030648135.1 Xanthobacteraceae bacterium | reverse complement strand
CGACAGGATGCGGGTGGCGAGCTGCTCGGCCGACATTTCCAGCGAGAAGAAGCCGATGATGCCGCCGGAGACCGTTTCGATGCCGCCGTCGGGATTGGGCTTGCCGCGATATTCGACCGCGACGTTGTAGGCCACGTTGGTGGCGAGCGCGGTCTTGCCCATGCCGGGGCGGCCGGCGAGGATCACGAGATCCGACGGCTGCAGGCCGCCCATCAGCTGATCGAGATCGATCAGGCCGGTGGCGAGGCCGGACAGATGCCCGTCGCGCTGGTAGGCCTTGCTGGCGAGATCGACCGCGTCCTTGAGCGCGTCGGAGAAACGCAAAAAACCGCCGTCGTAGCGGCCGGTCTCGGCGATCTCGTAGAGCCGCTTCTCGGCGTCCTCGATCTGGTTCGCCGGCGCTGAATCGACCGGCGCGTCATAGGCCTCGTTGACCAGATCCTCGCCGATGCGGATCAAGTCGCGTCGGGTCGACAGGTCATAGATGGTGCGGCCGTAGTCGAGCGCATTGATGACGCTGGTCGCCTCCGCCGCCAAGCGCGCGAGATATTGCGGCGGCGTCAGCCCGGCGATGTCGGCATCCGGCAGGAAGGTCTTGAGCGTGACCGGGGTCGCCACCTTGCCGGCGCGGACGAGCCCCGCCACCACCTCGTAGATGTTCTGGTGGATCGGCTCGAAGAAATGGCGCGGCTTGAGAAAATCGGAGACCCGGTAGAACGCCTCGTTGTTGACGAGGATCGCGCCCAACAGCGCCTGTTCGGCCTCGATATTGTGCGGCGCCAGGCGGTACTCGGACTTTGCCTCCGGCAGTGGTTTTCGCAGTGCGGATTCCAGCGCCATGGCTTCGAGGCTTCTTTCCGAGATCTAGCAAAAAAATCAGACAGCACGCGGTGCGCGCCCGCAAGTCAATTCGCTCGCAAGCCAACGCTATTCACATGATTTCGAATCGATCTGTACGAAAGAAGAATCGATCTTGACTATGACGACAAGATGGAGACGCGCGGAAGTTTATTCGCCGGCGAGACGGAACGGCGGGCGCGAGCCGTACTCGGCCAGCCGCAGGCGCTCCTCGGCCGGAACCATATAGTCGCGGGTGAGCGGCACCGCGTCCTGGCGGCGGGCGAGCTGGATCTGGAATACCATCAGCCCGCGGTGGCGGAACGACATCTCGGAGGAGGCGAGATAGAACTCCCACATGCGGTAGAAGCGCTGGTCATAGAGCCGCTCCACCTCCTCGCGGCGGGCGAGCAGGCGCGCACGCCAGATTTTGAGGGTATCGGCATAGTGCAGCCGCAAGATCTCGATGTCGGTGACGACGAGCCCCGAATGCTGGATCGCCGGCAGCACCTCGGAGAGCGCCGGGATATAGCCGCCCGGGAAGATGTATTTGGCGATCCAGGAGCTGGTGGAAGTGGGCGGGGTGGAACGGCCGATCGAATGCAGCACCGCCACTCCATCCACAGCCAGTAGCTTGCGGAGCTTGCGGAAATACCGCTCGTAGTGTCCGCGGCCGACGTGCTCGAACATGCCGACCGAGACGATGCGGTCGAATTCGCCCTCGGTGTCGCGATAGTCCTCGAGGCGGAAATCGAGGCGGGAATCGAGCCGGCGCTCGGCCGCATGCGCGCGGGCGGCGCCGACCTGCTCCTCGGACAGGGTGATGCCGGTGACGTGGGCACGGGCGACGTCGGCGAGATAGAGGCTGAGCCCGCCCCAGCCCGAGCCGATGTCGAGCACGTTGAGCCCGGGCCGGTTCAGCAGGAGCTTGGCGGCGAGGTGGCGTTTCTTGGCGATCTGGGCGTCGTCGAGGCTCTCGTCCGGATGTTCGAAATAGGCGCAAGAATATTGCCGGTCGGCATCGAGAAACAGCGCATAGAGCCGGCCGTCGAGGTCGTAATGGTGGTGGACGTTATGGCGGGCGCGGATGCGCGGATTGAACTGGGCGACGCGGCGGACGACAAAACGCCAGGCCGCGGTCAGCATGGCGAAGGAGAGCGGCGGGGTGGGCGGGTTCTGCGACAGCACCAGATCGAGGAAATCGGCGAGCGAGCCGCGCTCGATCCGGAAGCTCCCGTCCATATAGGCTTCGCCGAGCTTGAGCTCGGGATTGAGCAGGATGGAGAGGAGGGTCCAGCGGCTGGCGAAGGAAATCTCTATGGGTGTGCCGCTACCGTCGCCGACCGTAAATCGCCGCCCCGGGCCGGTCGAGACTTTGAGGGTCCCGTGCCGGACCAGTTTTGCGAGTGTCCGCTGCAGCCAGCGGTCCATGACTTACGCCTCAAGCCTTACGCCTCGTGCCTCCCCCCTGTTCGGACTTCCCAGTGGACAGCCTGTCACCATCCGCCGCCCAGGGCCTTGATCTTAGTCAAATCTCCGGCCGGAGGGCAATCGATAAGCCGCAAGCGGGGCGGAAGGTTCCATTTTGCTTCGTAACAAAAGGGAAGCGGGCGCGGGCGCCGGCGGAAATTGCCGTCATCGATTACCGCGTGCGCGCGCCGAGGCGATCCATGAGGGCCGTGGTAGGGTGACCATCGGCAAGCATCCCGAACTTCACCTGCACGTCGCGGATCGAATCCCTGAGATCGAAGTCGATGCGGCCGTCGAAATCTCGGACGTGATAGCCAAGTTCCGCCAGTTTGCGTTGCAGGGCGATGCGCTGCTCGCGCGACAGCTGGCGATCGTCGCGCGGCCAGGCGGCGCGAATGGGGCTTAGCCCGCGCATGCGATCGGCGAGCTGCGCCACCGCCAAAGCGTATGCATCCGAGTTGTTGTAGCGCTTGATGACCACGAAATTCTCGGTCACCAGGAAAGCGGGTCCGGACGCGCCGCTCGGAAAAAACAGAATCGCATCGCCGGTGTCAGGCAACGCCCCGCCATCGGCGCGCCGGACGCCAAGTTTGGCCCAGTCCTGGAACGAAGCGCGGCTGCTTCGGTAGTCGAAGTCCTTCGGCACGGCGACTTCGAAACCCCAGGCCGATCCGGGCCTCCAGCCCTGTTGGCGAAAATAATTGGCCATCGAAGCGAGCACGTCGGGCACGTTGGTCCAGATGTCGCGCCGCCCGTCGCCCGAGAAATCCACCGCATAGTCCATGAAGCTCGAGGGCATGAATTGCGGCTGGCCCATGGCCCCGGCCCAGGATCCCAGCATCCGGTCGCGGGAAATGTGGCCCTGTTGCAGGATCACGAGCGCGGCCAGAAGCTCGTTGCGAAAATAAGGCTCGCGGTAGCGCGCCTTTGCCAGGGTCGCGAGCGAGCGGATGACGTCCCAACGGTCTTTGTCGCCGCCGTAGGACGTTTCGATTCCCCAAATGCTTAAAATGATCCAGCGATCGACGCCGAATTTCTGTTCGACTGCGGCGAGCGCCTCAGCCCATTGCGAGGCTTTGCGGATGCCCGCCTCGATGCGCGCCTGCGACGCGACGGAATTGATGTAGGCGCCGATTGGTTTGCCGTATTCCGGCTGGCCGCGCGTCGCCGAAATCACGCGCGCATCCGGAACAAGACCGGCGAAGGCGGCATCGAAGGTGGCGCGCGCGATCCCGCGGGCCTCGGCCTCCGGCCAAAGCGCTTGCAGAAAGAAATTGAAATTCGGCTTGTCCGGCCGTGAACTACCTTCGGCGGCAGCGCGGCCGGGAAGAATCCCAAGCGCGATCGCGAGTGTCAGCACGGAAAGATGACGGAGCATCGGAATTGCAGTTTATACCACCGCGAGCCTGTTCCTTCCGGAAACCTCGTCTCCCGGATTTGGTTGAGGTTTTCGGAACGGACAAGGTGTCCAAAATTTAATCTCCAGCCGTCCTGATTTGGCGAGCCGGTGAGCGATCGGGCGACTTTTTATCCACACTGCCCGACATTTCCATCGACACCTGCCCGGTAAGGGCGTATAATTAATTTAGTCGAGATGCCCGCGCAAGGCGTTCGGCTTTCATTCCAAACCTATCAATCGAGACCCTTTTGAGCGTTCCGTCCCCTCGCTCCGAAGCATGTCGGGCGAAAGGAAATCACATGCGCGCCCTCGTCGAGCCGCCGCCCTCGTCGCACTGCGACCTCTGCGGTGGCGAGCTACGGCTCAAACTAGTTGAGCCAGCCAACCGCATCCTGGATTTGGAGAATGAAATATTCGTCTGCGCAAACTGCGGTCGTGAGCTATCGTGCATTGTGCACCACGACCCCCACGCGCCACACCTCACGACCAACGCGTCGCACACGACTCATATCCCGCACACCAAGCTGGTCTAGCCAGATCGGTTTGCAACGCCAACGCTCACGCGCCCGACGAAATCCGCCGCCGGCAAGCCGCCCATAACAAGCCGATCAGCGCCACGTTGATCAATGCAAAGCCGGCCAATACGCCGATGGTCGTATCGGCGCCGCTCGCCTCGATCAAGAGCGCGCCGGCCGCAGGCGCCAGCGCCTGCACGATCAGGCTCGGAAACGCCAGCTTGCCCATCACGAGAGGAAATCGCACCGGACCGAACAGTGCCAGCGGCAATGTTCCGCGCGCGACCCAGGAAATGCCATAGCCCGCGCCATAGATCAGTATGACCAGCGCCAGAAACGGGAATCCGCCGAACAATAGCGCGAGCCCGGCCGCCATCAGCGCGCAGGCGGCGATCATCGTCCAGATCGGATGATAGCGGCTGCCGAACACCCGCTCGATCACGCGCGCGCCGACCTGCGCCGGCCCCAACAGGGTGCCGAGCGCGACCGCCGCGGCAAAGGCCACACCCTTCGCCTGCAGCAAGATCAGCAAATGCACCACCACGATCGAGCCGATTCCGGCGGCAAGGGATAGCACCAGTGCAAGCAAGACGAAGATCATGGTTTCGTTTGCCGGCGGCAAGTCTTCCTTGCGCGCGTCGTACTCGTCGCCGTCGGCGGCGGGAGCGATTGCCGGTTGCTCGCGCACGACCGCGACCTGAAGCGGCAGCGACAGGCACAGATGCAGCGCCGCATAAATCAAACAGGCGCCGCGCCAGCCGGCGGCATCGATCAGATACGCGCTCAACGGCCAGCATATGGTGCTGGCGAATCCGCCGAACAGCGTGAGATTGGTGATCGGTCCGCGCGCGCCATGACCGTACATCCGGCCCAGCGTCGCGAACACCGCATCATACAGTCCGGTGCCCATGCCGAGCCCGAGCACGACCCAGGCCGCGAGATAAACCGGCAGCGCCGGCGACAGTCCGATACCGGCGAGGCCCGCGGCATAGAACAGCGAGCTTGCCGGCAGCACCGGCCGCACGCCGTGCCGATCGATCACGCGGCCGACTTGCGGCGAAATAAGCCCGGCGACCAGCAGCCCGATCGAGGTGCCGCTGACCACATAGCCGAGCGACCAACCGGTGTCGGCGACGATCGGCCCGGCAAATACCGCCGGAAAATAAAACGACGTGCCCCAAGCCAGAATCTGCGCCACGCCGAGTGCTGAGATGACGACACGGCGGTCCAGTGGTCGGCTCTCTCCTTCCGGGCTCAAAGCGAACGGTCCTGCGACGCCGGCTGCATGCCCTTGGCTTTGAGCATCGCGGTGGCGCGGCCCGGGTCAATCCCAGGCGCGATCGCGAGCGTGAGGGCGGAAAGACGACGGAGCATCATCCTTTATACCACCGCCGCGAGTCTGCTTTCCTTTTCGGCCGCGCCGGACGGCGACGGATGATTTAGGATTCGGAATGGGCCGGAAAGCTGAACCTAGGGTTCTCTCGGTAAGGTCCGTTTCTGCCCCTGAGCGGACTTCTCAAAGCGATCAAGCGTACCGAGCTCGCTGCCCGCAAGTCGTTCACTGAGTATTGCGACAGCCGTGTGATCGTGACCAGAGCCCAGCAGCGTCGCAGCACTGGCCCACATCTCGCGGCACAGGGAAGCGAAGGGCGTTGGTGTCGCGCTGTCGCGACCAACTTCAAGCGCAATCGACAGATCCTTCACCATCAGATCGAGCCCGAATCCGCTATTGAATTGCCGCGACAAAACGAACTGCTTGAATTTTCTCTGGGTACTGTTGTTCGACCCTGTCGATGCATTGAGAACGTCAACCATGAGTGAGGGATCAAGCCCAAATCTCTGGCCGATGAGAAGCGCTTCGACGCCGATAAGAAAACCGCCCGCCGAGACAAGATTGTTCAGAGCCTTCATGGCCTGACCCGCACCGACGGGACCGACATGAGTGATGGTCGTTCCCATCGCACGGAGCAGGGGTTCGGCTCGCTCGAAAACGCTTTTTTCCGCACCGACCATGATCGTGAGTTCACCGGTCTTAGCGCGCGCCACGCCGCCCGACACCGGGGCGTCGATCATGACGATACCATCGGCTTCAAGTCGCCGTGAGATGGCGCGGGTGACGGACGGAATACCTGAACTCATGTCGATCATAAGCGTTCCCGGCCGCAATGCGCCACGCATCTGCTCCGCGACTTCGGCTACGTGTTTGCTGGTTGGCAAGATCGTGATGATGGCATCGGCCGCCCGTGCAGTCTCGGCAGCGTCCTTGGCCGCTGTGCCGCCGAACTGTTTGCAAAAGTCCTGCGCACGCTGGTGGACCGTGTCGAATGCCACGATATGGAATTTCTCTGCGGCAAGCCGCGCAGCCATCGGCCAGCCCATATTGCCTATCCCAATAAAGCCGACTCTTTGTATGGGATTTGAACTCACGAGGCGGCGCCCCCTCGGCGTGTGACCAGCCTTCATGGAGTGGTCTGGATGCAATGTTAGTTTATGGCTTGCGTCGACGCCAGCTTGGCCATCACGAGAGGAAACCGCACCGGACTGAACAGTGCCAGCGGCAATGTTCCGCGCGCGACCCAGGAAATGCCGTAGCCCGCGCCATAGAACAGAATGACCAGCGCCAGAAACGGAAACCCACCGAACAAAAGCCCGCGCCCTCACGCCTTCGGCGCTTTTTCCTTCTTGTCCTGCCGCTCGCGATCCTTGCGCTCGCCTTTTGGCTTTTTCTCGCGCGCGGGCTTGGCGTCCGCACCCGCGCCGGCCGCTTCCGACTTGGATCCCTCGGCTTTGGCCTCGCCCTTGGCGGGCCGCTCTTTCCGCTCGCGTTTTCCCTTCGCGGCCGGCTCGCCCTTGGCCTCGGCTTCGGCGCCCTCGCCCTTCTCCGCCAGCTCCTCCGGCGGCTTCTCGAAGAACTTCTCGGCCTTGCCTCTGGCCTGCGCCCTGGCTTCCTCCTCGTCGCTGCGCCGGACGGTGAGATCCTCGCCGCGCGCTTGGCGCTTGGCCTCGTCCTCGCTCCTCGCCACATTCACCGTGATCGTGACCTCGACCTCCGGATGCAGCGCCACCGGCACCTTGACCAGCCCGATCGACTTGATCGGATTGTTGAGCACGATCTGGCCGCGTTCGACGCTGAAGCCCTCGGTAGTGAGCGCGCCGGCGATGTCGCGCGCCGACACCGAGCCGTACAGCTGCCCGCCTTCGCCGGCCTGGCGCAACAGCACGATGCTCTTGCCGTCGAGCTTCTTGGAGACCGCCTCGGCATCCTTCTTGAGGTCGAGATTGCGCGCCTCCAGCTGCCCCTTCATGGTCTCGAACTTCGCCCGGTTCTCCTTGGTGGCGCGCAAGGCCTTGCCGCGCGCCAGCAGGAAATTGCGCGCGAAACCGTTCTTCACGCGCACGACGTCGCCGATCTGGCCGAGCTTGGCGACGCGCTCCAACAGAATGACTTCCATGACAGGCTCCTTGGTTCATTCGTTCGGGGGTTTATGGGTGGGAAGATTCGGCGGCGGTGGCGCGAAGCGCCCGCGAAAATCGGCGAAGCCGTCGGCGAGGCCGATGATGGCGACCAGCAAAATCGGCCAGCCGAAAAACAGCACGGAAATCCACACCGCGGCGAGCGTGGGCGCGCGGATCGCAAAGTCGCGCGTGGCGCCGTGGATGATGCAGAATCCAAGGATGACATAAGCCATGAGCAGGGTGGCGGCGAACAGCGAGGCGACGAGGCCCGCGAGGCCCGGCAGAAACGAGCTGCCGATCGCGCCCATCAGCAGGAACGGCGTCGCTTGCGGGAAGGTCATGGCCGGGAGTTGCGGCCACGGCCGCTTCAGCCGGCTCGAGGCGCGCGCGATGCGGGCGGCGAGCCAGAGATTGGCGAGGCTCGTGATCATGGAGAACACCGCCGCCGCCAGCGGCATCGCCACCGTCAGGAAATCGAGCACCGCCTTGGGATCGCCGCCGCCCGGCAGCTTCCAGGCCTCGCCCTCCGGCGTCCCGCTCTGCGCTTGCAGGATGCGCTCGAAGGCGAATTTCAATGCGGCGCGATAGCTGTCGAGATCGCTGCCGAGCGCCGGAATGGTGCAGGCGGTGGCGATCGCGGCGATCAGCGCCGCCGCCAGCACCAGCCGTCCGGCCGAGAACCATTCGAGCTTGCCGCCGCCGCCGTTCGTCACCGGCCGCGCCAGCAGCGCGAGATAGGACAAGGCATAGGAAGGCAGCCCGATCCCGATCATGAAGGTGAGAAAGAACCAGCGCCCGAGCGTGAAGCCCAAGATCGTCGCGGCGGCGGCGGCGGCGACGAGCCCGGCCCAATGGCTCCAGGCCATGCCCGCGAGCAGGATCGGCAGCGGCGTCAGATAGAACAGCCCGATGGCAAAAAACCTGCCCGAGGCGAGTGCCGCGAACAGGAGCGCGGAAGCCGCACCCGCGCCGAGGCCGATCAGCAGAATCTGCGCCATCGTCAGCTGTCCCGCTTTGCAGCGGTTAGAGGCGGAAGCTCCGCCCCAACCATCGTCTCCGGCATGCGCCGGAGCCTTACGACTTATCGCCGAGCGGTTTCCCGCTCAGCGGATCACATAGGGCAGCAGCCCGAGAAATCTCGCCCGCTTGATCGCGCTGGCGAGCTCGCGCTGCTTCAGCGCCGACACCGCGGTGATGCGGCTCGGCACGATCTTGCCGCGCTCCGACACGTAGCGCTGCAGCATCTTCACGTCCTTGTAGTCGATCTTGGGCGCATTGTCGCCGGAGAACGGGCAGGTCTTGCGCCGGCGGAAGAACGGGCGGCGGGCGCCGCCTTGCGAGCCGCCTTGTGCGAAGCTCATTCGACGCTCTCCTCCACCGCCGCCACCACATCGGGCACCTCGGCGACATCGCCTTCCTCGCCGCCCTCGCGGTCGCGCCGGCGCTCGCCGCGCCGCTCGTCGCGCCGCTCCTCGCGGTCGCGCTTCTGCAACATGATCGAGGGCCCTTCCTCGTGCTTATCGACGCGGATGGTAATGAAGCGCAACACGTCCTCGTTGATGCGTTCCTGCCGCTCCATCTCGTCCATGGCCGCGGGCGGCGCGTCGATGCGGAGCATGGAGAAATGCGCCTTGCGGTTCTTCTTGATGCGATAGGTGAGCGACTTGACGCCCCAGTATTCGGGATCGACGACGAGCTTGCCGCCGTTCTGTTCGATGACGGCCTTGAACTGGGCGGCAAGCTCCTCGGCTTGCTGCGCGGTCACGTCCTGGCGCGCGAGAAACACATGCTCGTAGAGCGGCATTTGGCCTTTCCTGTTCCCTGTCGTCGCTCCGGCGCCGAGCCCTTCGAGCCTGTCGGAAAGGCTCGAAAATTCTCGAAGGCGGGGACACGGGACGCCGGGCAATTACCCTGCCGCCACTGTTACGAGGAAGGCGGCCGTCCGTTCAGCCCCCGGCCGGGAGCGATGAAGACGCGTGCTTATACGCGATTTTGCTCTCGAAGCAAGGCGGGGAACGGGGCGGCCCCACGCTTGACAGGGTCGATCGGCGCGGGGTTTCTCTCCGCCGGTGCATTCGGGAGCGCTGTTATGACCACCGC
>JAUSIF010000056.1 GCA_030648135.1 Xanthobacteraceae bacterium | reverse complement strand
ATTGAGAAGCGCGAATGGCGCCGAATGGCCGGCGAAAAACGGCGCGAATTTTCGCGCTTCCTCACCGCCGGGGCGCTCGATCTTGATCACTTCGGCGCCCGCTTCCGCCAGCATCAGGGTCGCGAGCGGACCGGGCAAGAGCGTGGTGAAGTCGGCGACGAGCACGCCTGCGAGCGGCTTGGCCATGGCGGATGCCTTCAACGAAAGAGGTCCGGCGCGAGCAGACGGTTCTGGATCAGATAGAGCAGCGTCGTGACGGTGACCACCGAGGCGAGCGTGCCGACCAGGATCCCGGCGGAGGATTGCGGCACATAGACCTCGTATTGCTTGGCCATGATGAAGGCATTGAGCGCGGGCGGCAGCGCGGCCATCAGCATTGCTGTATAGACCCAGACCGGATCGAAGGGGCCTGCCAGCGACAACAGCACCCAGACCATCAGCGGATGCACGATGAGCTTGATCGCGACCAACACCGGTATTTCCGCCGGCACGCGCTTGAGCGGACGCAGCGCCACGGTGACGCCGAGGGTGAACAGCGCGCAAGGCGCCGCCGCGTTGTACAAATAATCGAGCACGCGCTCGATCGCGGCCGGCGGCCGCACTTGCGCCACGGCCGCGAGCACGCCGAGAATGGTCGCCAGGATGAAGGGGTGCGTCAGCACCTGCCGCACGACCATGAACGCGGTCGCGAGCGGCCGCTTCTTCTCGACCCCGCCGATCGCCATCAGGAACGGCACCGCCGCGAAGAACAGCGTGCTGTCGAAGGTGAAGATGAGCGCGGTCGGCACCGAGGCTCCGGTCCCGAGCGCCGCCAGCGTCAGGCCCGGGCCCATATAGCCGACATTAGCATAGGCGCCGATCATGCCGGCGATCGCCGCCTCCGGCAATTTGCCGCGGCGCAGCGCAAGCCCGATCGCGACCGACAGCGCGAAACAGATCGAGGTCGAGAGCGTGGTCGTCAGCACGAAACGGCCGTTCGCGAGCTCCTCGACCGGCGTGCGCGACACCAGCTGAAAGAACAGCGCCGGCAAGGCGATGTAGAGAATGAAGAAATTGAGCCAGGCGAGGCCGCTTTCGGGGAGCTTGGCGATCCGCCCGCTGCCATAGCCTAAAAAGATCAGGCCGAAGAAGGGGAGTGCCAAACTCAGGACTTCGGCCATGATGGGGCTCGGTGGCGGGAAGCGCTTCGGTATCGGCGTGCCGGCTCCCGGTCAATCCGGATTCAGTCGATCCTGCCATGCAAGCCGACTAGAGCATGATCCCGAAAAAGCCTGCCCCCGGACTTGATTCGGGGGTGAGAACCGGTTTTCGGACCCGCTGCGCCGGAGCGACAGCGAGGCGAGAAAGATCATGCTCAAATAAAAAGCTAGAGCCCGACTCTGATTTCATCAAAACGAATAAGGCTCTAGGCGGCCCGCCGCCCGTCGGCTAAACGGGTAAAGGGCCTCGGAGTCGCCGATGAAGCTGCCGCGCAATTTCTACAAACCGCTCGCGATTGGGGCGCCGGAGCCGTTTCGCGAGCTGCCGGTGCGGCTCGAGCGCATGATCCATTTCGTGCCGCCGCAGATGGAGAAAATCCGCGCCAAGGTTCCCGATCTGGTGCGCGAGGTGGACGTGCTGCTCGGCAATCTGGAGGACGGCGTCCCCGCGGATGCCAAGGTGACGGCGCGTCAGGGCTTCATCGAAATGGCCCGCTCGGTCGAGTTCGGCGCGACCGGCCTGTGGGTGCGGATCAATTCGCTGTCGAGCCCGTGGGCGCTCGACGACGTCACCGAGATCATGGGCGCGGTCGGCGGCGAGCTCGACGTGATCATGCTGCCTAAGGTCGAGGGGCCGTGGGACATCCATTATCTCGATCAGTTGCTGGCCCAGCTCGAAGCCAAGTACGCGCTCACGCACCCGATCCTGATCCACGCGATTCTGGAGACCGCCGAGGGGGTGATGAACGTGGAGGTGATCGCGTCGGCCTCCCCGCGCCTGCATGGACTGAGCCTCGGCCCCGCCGACCTCGCCGCTTCGCGCGCCATGAAGACCACCCGCGTCGGCGGCGGTCACCCCGATTACAAGGTGCTGGCCGATCCGGGCGCGGGCACGCGCGCCGCCTACCAGCAGGACCTCTGGCATTACACCATCGGGCGCATGGTCGATGCCTGCGCCGCCAATGGCTTGAAGCCGTTCTATGGGCCGTTCGGAGACTTTTCCGATCCGGAGGGTTGCGAGGCGCAGTTCAGGAACGCCTTCTTGCAGGGCTGCGTCGGCGCCTGGTCGCTGCATCCCTCCCAGATCGAGATCGCCAAGCGCGTGTTCTCGCCCGATCCCAAGGAGGTCGCCTTCGCCCAGCGCATATTGCAGGCGATGCCCGACGGCACCGGCGCCGCGCTGATCGACGGCAAGATGCAGGATGACGCCACCTGGCGGCAGGCCAAGGTGATCGTGGACCTCGCCCGTCGTGTCGCCGCCAAGGACCCCGCCCGCGCCGGCCTATACCAATTTTGACCGAAATCCGCCGCGATTGATCCGCTATTCTTGCAAGTTCGAGAATCGCAGGCACTATTTTCCACGTATAGGCTGCTTGCCATGACCCCCAGCCAAGCCAAGTTCCGCATCGGCCAGGTCGTCCGCCACCGCGTCTATCCGTTCCGCGGCATCGTGTTCGACGTCGATCCGACCTTCAGCAATACCGAGGCATGGTATTTGGCGATCCCGGAAGAAATCCGGCCGGCCAAGGACCAGCCGTTCTATCACCTGCTCGCGGAAAACGCGGAGACCGAATATATCGCCTATGTTTCCGAGCAGAACCTCGTGCCGGACACTTCCGGCGAGCCGCTGCGGCATCCGGAGATCGAGGAACGCTTCGATCCCGACGAGGCCGGCGGCTATCGCGCCCGCGATCAGCAAAAGCACTGAAAACCGTGACCCGCGGAAACGGCGACGGCGCGCGTCAACCGCGCGCCGTGCTAGAGCGGTTTTCGCACAAGTTGAATCGGAAACCGCGCGATTTCTTTTTTTTATCGCATTTTCATCGGCGATCCGCCGACGCTAAGCGAGCTATGGCGGACATACTGTCAAAGACCCGCCGAAGCCTTGGCGAAGGCGGGACCGGTTCCCACCCCGGATCAAGTCCGGGGCAGGCTTTCGCCGGAAAATGCTCTAATTCGCCGTGCGGGTCCCGCCCGCAAGGGCTGATTATTTTGCCTGGCCTTCCAGCTTCTTGCGCGCTTCCTCGGCCTTCTTCTGCAGTTCCTCCTGCAGCTTCAGGCGCTGCTCCTCGACCACCTTCGGATCGATCGAGGGCCCGTCATAGGCCTTGCCGAAGTCCTTGAGCGCGAGCGTGAAGTTCACGGTGCGGCCGATCTGGTTGATGGTCTGGATCGTGAGCGCCTGGCCCTTCTTCAGCTTGCCGACGAACTCCGCATCGATGTCCATGTCGCCGTAGCAGGCGTTGGGGAAGCAGATCGAATATTTCGCGGGCAACGGCGTGGCCTGGTCGAGCACCACTCGCAGGCCGGGCTGTAATTGCATGCCGGGCGGAATGGCGACGATGAATTGCTTCTTGGGATCGCCCTGAACCTCGCGGATCGCGACCGAGGCGAGGAATTGACCGGTATCCGCGCGCAGATCCTGGGAGACCAGGCAGATTTCCTTGTTCGCCTGCGGGTCCTTGCTGCAGATCTTGGTCCACGGCGTCGGGATGGCGACCGCCGTTTGCACCTGCTGGCCATCCGGCGGCGTCGCCTCGCCCTTGGCCGCGGGCGGGGCCTTTTGCGCCGGAGCGGCCTTGGTGGTGGCCTTGGGCTGTTGCGCCTCTGCCTCGGCACCGAAACCGATCGCGAGCAATGCGGCGAAGGCGGCTGCCAGATAGGCCGACGTGATTGACAAACGAATCTTCATGAAATTTTCCCCTGTGATTGTTCTCGTGGCGGGATTCAGAGCGCGCCCGGCGCGCCAGAAATGGTCGTTCGCGAGAGCTGTTTCGCGACGCCCGCGACCTGTCGGCGGCAAATGAGGCAAGACCGTGGCGCGGGTGCCCGTTTCCCTTGCGCCGCCGTGGTATCTTCGTAGCTCCGTTAACCGCTTGATTCGATGGGCCGGACGGACCGGAGGTCGCAGGCGAAGTGCCGACACGGAAGCTGATGCGGGGTTTGATCCCTTTACGTCCGTCGCTCGCGGCGATGGGCGTGTTTGCGCTTACGCTCGCCACGCAGGCCATGGGCGAGCCGCGGCACGCCATCGCCATGCACGGCGAGCCGGCTTATCGCGCGGGCTTCAGCCATTTCCGCTACGCTAATCCGGACGCGCCCAAGGGCGGGCGCCTGACCCAGGCTTTCGTCGGCAGTTTCGACAGCCTCAATCCCCTGATCGTGCGCGGCAATGCCTTCCAGCAGGTGCGCGGGCTGGTGATCGAGAGCCTGCTCGCGCGCGGCTCCGACGAGCCCTTCACGCTCTACGGCCTGATCGCCGAAAAGGTCGAGACCGACGACGAGCGCTCCTACGTGGTATTTCATCTCGATCCGCGCGCGCGCTTCTCCGACGGCAAGCCGATCACCGCCGACGACGTGCTTTTTTCCTGGCGGCTCCTGCGCGACAAGGGCCGGCCCAATCACCGTGCCTATTATGCGAAAGTCGCCCGCGCGGAGAAGATCGGCGAGCGCGCGGTGCGCTTCGACTTCGGCCAAGAGCACGACCGCGAATTGCCCTTGATCCTCGGCCTGATGCCGGTGTTGCCGCGTCACGCGGTCGATCCCGAACGTTTCGAGGAAACCGGTCTCGCGCCGCCCATCGGCAGCGGCCCCTATAGGGTCGCCGAGGTGCGGCCGGGCGAGAGCGTTACGCTCAAGCGCGATCCCGGCTATTGGGGCCGCGATCTGCCGGTGAACCGCGGCCATTACAATTTCGACGAGTTGCGCTTCGACTTCTACCGCGACGCCAATACCTGGTTCGAGGCGTTCAAGCGGAAATTGTACGACGTGCGCTTCGAGACCGACCCCGGCCGCTGGACGACGCAATATGATTTTCCGGCGGCGAAGCAAGGACGGTTGATCCGCGAAAGCATCGCCAGCGGCCAGCCGAAGCCGTTGCTCGCCCTCGTCTTCAATACCCGCCGTACGCTGTTCGCCGATCAGCGCGTGCGCGAGGCGCTGATCGAATTGTTCGACTTCGAATGGGCGAACGCGAATCTCTATCACGGCGCCTATCGGCGCACGGCGAGCTATTTCGAGGGCTCCGAATTGTCCGCGCGCGGCCGCCCCGCGGATCGTCGCGAGCGCGCGCTGCTTCTTCCCTTCGCGGATGCGGTGCGTACCGACGTGCTCGACGGCAAATATCAGCCGCCGGTCTCCGACGGCTTCGGCCGCGACCGGGCGCGGTTGAAGCGCGCGCTCGATCTCTTCGCTGCCGCGGGCTGGAGCCTCTCCGGCGGCGTGCTCACGAACAAGACCGGCGAAGCCTTCTCGTTCGAAATATTGATCGCCAGCAAGGACGAGGAGCGGCTCTCGCTCGCCTACCAGAGCATGCTGCGCCGGGCCGGCATCGAGGCCAAGGTGCGCATCGTGGACGGCGCCCAGTTCGAGCGCCGGCGCCAGAACTACGAATTCGACATGATGCCCTATGTCTGGGGCCAGTCGCTTTCGCCCGGCAACGAGCAGTTTTTCTATTTCGGCGCGGAGGCGACCGACGTGCCCGGTACGCGCAACTACATGGGGGCGAAGAGCCGCGCCATCGACGGGTTGATCGCGGCGCTCCTGCAGGCGCGGGCGCGCGATGATTTCGTCGCCGCGGTGCGCGCGCTCGACCGGGTGCTGATGTCGGGTCTCTATGTGGTGCCGCTCTATCACTTGCCGGAGGAGTGGATCGCGCGCTGGCCCGGGATCGAGCACCCGCGGGAGATCTCGCTCTATGGCCCGCTGATCGAGACCTGGTGGCGGGCGGGTGCCGCCGCGCCGAGGGCCTCGCCATGAAGCCGGGCGAGCTTGCCATCCATGTGTCGCTCGACGCCTTGTTCCGGCGCAACGCGCAGGCGCGGCCCGATGCGCTCGCGCTTGCCGATCCCGTGGATCGTATGAGCTTCACCGACGGCGCGCCGCTGCGATTGAGCTATTCGGAGGCCGATGTGGCCATCGACCGGCTCGCGCGCCGCTTGCAGTCGTTCGGCCTCGGCGACGGAGCCGTGGTCGCGATCCAGCTGCCCAATATCGTCGAGGCGGTAATCGCGCTGCTCGCGGTCTTGCGCGCGGGACTAATCGCGGCGCCGGTACCGGTGCTGTGGCGGCGCTCCGATCTCGTGGCGGTACTCGGCCCGCTCGAGGTGAAGGCGCTGCTGACCACGACGCGGCTCGGCAATGCGCGGCCGGCCGAGGCCGTGTGCGAGGCGGCGGTGGACTTGTTCAGCTTGAGCTTTCCCTGCGCCTTCGGCGCCGACGCGCCCGACGGGGTGATTTCGCTCGATCTTGCGGCCGCCGGGCCGGAAATGAGCACCGATTTCCTGCCTGTTTCGTCCGCGGCATCGTCCGCAGTGGCGATCGCGACCTTCGATGCGGCGCCGCGCGGATTCTACGCGGTCGGACGCAGCCACGCCGAATGGATCGCGTCGGGCCTTGCCGGCTTGCTCGAAGCCCGCATCGGGGCCGGCGACAGCATCGTCTCGACCCTGCCGCCCGCCTCGCTCGCCGGGATAGGAGCGGGGCTGGTGCCGTGGCTCTTGTCGGGCGGCGCGCTCGAACTCGTCTATGGTTATTTGCCGGTGCTGGCCCCCGCCAAAAACATTCGCACGCATCTGCTCGCCCCCGCCGCCGCCTTGCCGGAAATCGAGCGGCGG
>JAUSIF010000055.1 GCA_030648135.1 Xanthobacteraceae bacterium | reverse complement strand
CGATTCTCCCCTTTTGGTACTCGTTGTACTTCAGTAGAATGTCTACTAAATCTAGTGCAACGGATCAAGAATTATACAATTATTGGTCGGGTTGCGACGACCGCAATCCCCAGTGTTTCCGCCATCGCGATAGGTTTTATCGTACCATATTCCGCCGGGAGACCGCCCCCCTAGGCTGCCGGATTGCTTGCTGCGGGCCGGTGATTCGCCGCCACTTCTTGCGTGCAAGCCGGTCCGGCCGCAACGACGAGCCAAGTCCTCAGCGCGAATAGAACTCGACCACCAGGTGCGGTTCCATCTGCACCGGGTAGGGCACTTCGGTGAGCGTCGGTACCCGCGTCATTTTCGCGGTCATTTTCTTGTGGTCGACCTCCAGATAATCGGGCACGTCGCGCTCGGTCGATTGGCTCGCTTCCAGCACGATCGCGAGCTCCTTGGCACGGCTTTTCAGCTCGACCATATCGCCGACCTTGACGCGGAAGCTCGAAATGTTGACGCGCTTGCCGTTCACCGTCACATGGCCGTGGTTGACGAACTGGCGCGAGGCGAACACGGTGGGCACGAACTTCGAGCGATAGACCATCGCGTCGAGCCGCCGCTCCAAAAGTCCGATCAGGTGCGCGCCGGTATCGCCGCGCATGCGCACGGCTTCCGCATAGATCTTGCGGAATTGCCGCTCGGAGATATTGGCGTAATAACCTTTTAGCTTCTGCTTGGCGCGCAATTGCACGCCGAAGTCGGAAGGCTTGCCCTTGCGGCGCTGGCCGTGCTGGCCGGGTCCGTATTCGCGGCGGTTGACGGGGCTCTTGGGGCGGCCCCAGATATTTTCACCCATACGGCGATCGAGCTTGTGCTTCGCCGATTTGCGCTTCGACATCGCGGATCCCTCTCCGTTCTCGGGTCGCGCGCCCTCCTCTGCCGGAGCTTCCGGCCGACAGGCGATGGCCGTGCGCCGGCCAGCACCGCGGGTGCGGGAAAGACCACGCGGGCCCGAAGGCCCGCGCGGCGAGGTGGGAAATACCCGCTACCGCGACCCGAGTCAAACCGGCAGCTTGAGCGGTTCCTCCTCCGCCGCCGCCACGCCGAAGCGCTCGAGCGTGCGGGCGAGCGCCGGCGAAGGCTTGCTGCCGCTGGTGAAATACGCCCGTGCGGCCGTTCCCGCCGGCACCCCCGCCGGCCCGAGCAGGCTGGAAGCGCGCCGGGCGATCGCCGCAGCCGGATCGATCCAGGTCACCGGCCAGGGCGCGAGCTTCTTCATGCGGTCGAGAATGAGCGGATAATGGGTGCAGGCGAGAACGATGGTGTCGGTGCGGCCCGCATCGTCCACGAAACAGGGCGCGATCTCGGCCTTGATCGCTTCATCTGCAACCTTCTCGCCGCGCAGCGCCACTTCGGCGAGGCTCGCGAGCCGCTCCGCGCCCACCAGCGTCACCCGGCAATCGCCCGCGAAATCACGGATCAGTTCCTTCGTATAGTCGCGTCGCACCGTTCCCGGGGTCGCCAGCACGCTGATGCGCTTGGTTTTCGATTGCGCGCAGGCGGGTTTGATCGCGGGCACGGTGCCGACGAAGGGGATCGCAAAGCGCGCGCGCAGCACCGGCAGCGCCAGCGTCGAGGCGGTATTGCAGGCGATGACCACGAGGCTCGGCCGGATGCGTTCGATGAGACGTTCCATCACCGCGACCACGCGCGCGACCAGTGCCTGGTCGTCGAGCCGGCCATAGGGAAAGGCCGCGTCGTCGGCGGCATAGAACAGGTGAAGATCGGGCCGGGCGCGCGCGAGCTCGTCGAGCACGGTGAGCCCGCCGAGGCCGGAATCGAATACCAGCACGGCCGGCTGCAGCGATGGGGAATGCGCGTCGGCCATGGAGACCGTGGGTGACGTTTCCTCGTCCATCGCTTTCCCCTGCGCTCGCGGCGGCAATGTGGCGAGCACTAGCCCGCTCCGAACAACTCCGCCGCCAGCCGATCGAGCAACTTGCCGATGTCCGCTTCGACCTCTTCCGCGCGCACCGGTATAACGCGATATTCATGCTCCGCGAGCCAGGCGCGCTTGTCGCTCCGTGCCCGCAGGGCGGCCTCGGATTCTTCCCCCGGCACGAGATCGAGGACGGTGCGGAGCGGAAACGAGACGAAATCGACGATGTGCGGTCCCACCGGCACTTGCCGCTTGAAGCCGCGCCCGGCGAACCGGCGGTCATTGACGAGCGCGTTCCACAGGATGCGCTCGGCGTCGGTCGGATTGCGGCGCAAAAGCCGCGCCAGCCCGCGCACCGGCGCGCGTTCGGAGGGAACCTTGCCGGCGCCATGCTCGGCCAGGAGCTCGCGCAAGACCTCCGCCTCTTCGCCATCGAGCACGCCGCCCTTGGCCGGACCCTTGCGCCCTTCGGCGAGCGCCATGATCACGCCGTGCAGCGTCTGGACGTCCTGCCGGGTCGGCTGCATGCGGTGGATGATGTTGCGCAAATTGACCGACATGGTTTCGCGCTTCTCCAGCGGGCGGAAGAACTCGACCCTTTCCAGCTCGCGCTCCAGGCTCGCGAACAAGGCGAGCAGCTGCTGTTTGGGCGCGGGCTCCGATTTTTCCGGCATGGCGAAAGGAAGCTCGCCGGCGGTGGCGAGCTTGAACCATTCATAGGCGATGACGGCGACGGCCTGGGCGAGATTGAGCGAGGAGAAGGCGGGATTGACCGGCAACGTGAGGATGCGGTCGGCGAGCGCCACCTCGTCGTTCTCGAGCCCGTTGCGTTCGCGTCCGAACAAGAGGCCGACGGTCTCGCCCGCCCTGATCCGCGGCAGCATCGAGCGCGCGGCTTCCTCGGGCCCGATCACCGGCTTGGCCTGGCCATGCTCCCGCGCGGTGGTCGCGAACACCAGGGTACAATCGGCGATCGCCGCTTCGATGCTGTCATAGAGCCGCGCCTGGTCGAGCACACGGTCGGCGCCGGAGGCCGAGCGCTGCGCCTGCGCGCTCGGCCAGCCGTCGCGCGGCCGCACCAGGCGCAGCTGCTTAAGGCCGAAGTTCGCCATGGCGCGGGCGGCGGCGCCGATGTTCTCGCCGAGCTGCGGCTCGACCAGGATGACGGCCGGGCCGCCCGCGACCCAGGGTTTCGTCCGATCGGTTCCGGCACCCGGCATATCGTCGCCCCTCGCCTCCGGGCTAGCTTTACAACAACGCTCGGCTTTCTCGCCCGTCCCCGCGATGCTAT
>JAUSIF010000052.1 GCA_030648135.1 Xanthobacteraceae bacterium | reverse complement strand
GTGATCTCGGCCGATTGCTCGCGCACCGTTATCTCCATGTCTTGCTGCGGAAGGCGCCTTCCGTCTCCCGCTGCCCCTCGGTCAGCGCCAGCAGGCTCGCGAGGCCCGCTTCGCGGCCCGCCATGATGTCGTCCACCGCTTTGCGAAACGCGGATACGGCCGCCTTGACGTAAGCACGGCTGCGTTGGCGGCCCTCGATCTTGAGCGCGGTCACCCCGGCGCGCATGAGATCGGGCAACAGCGCCGAAAGGTTGAGGCTGACCGGCTCCTCAAATGCGTAATAGCCGCCGGTCTTGGCGCTGCACAGGTAGCGACCTTTGCAGATGGTCGGATAGCCGGCGTTTTCGCCGCAGGCAAACCGGTCGATCACGAACGGGCCGAGCCTGATGGTCAGGTTGCGTTCGGCGTCCTCTTCGTAGTGCACGTCCGCCGCCGGCGAGCAGACGCCGTCCATGTTGGTGGACAGGCCGGTGGCGTAATTGGTGAGGCTGCAGCGTCCTTCGGCCATCATGCCGATATTGCCGAAGATGAAGGCTTCGATTTCGCAGGGGATCTGCTGGTGGATGTCGGCGATCTCGGCAACGGTCAGAATGCGCGGCAGCACCACGCGCTTGATGCCGAATTCCTCGCAATAGTACCGGATCGCCTCGGGCGAGGATGCGCCGGCCTGCACCGACAGATGTAGCCGCAGGCCCGGATAAGTGCGCGCGGCGTAGTCGGCCACCGCCATGTCGGCAACGATCATGGCATCGACGCCGAGTTGCGCCGCGGCATCGACGGCTTCGCGCCAAAGATCGAACCGCCCCGCCGGGGGGAAAGTGTTGACGGCGAGCATGATCTTCGCCTTGCGCGCGTGGGCATAGCCGACCGCTTGTTCGAGCTCCGCGGGCGTGAAGTTCAGGCCCGGGAAATTCCGCGCATTGGTCGCGTTCTGCAGGCCGCAATAGACGGCGTCGGCACCGGCATCGACCGCCGTGCGCAATGCGGCCGGCGTTCCGGCCGGGCAGACCAATTCCGGGCGTAGATAGCCATGGTCTTCAGGCATGCAAACTCCTCGCGCGGAATGCGCGCAACGCCGACAGCGCGAGCGCAACCGGTCTCGACAACGGCCCGAAGGCGTCGACGATGTTGTCGACGACACCGCCCTCGAAATCGTCGAGCGCGTTACGCAGCGCCACGACGGCTTCGGTGTCCCCGCTCACCCGTAGATCGCGGCTGAAAAACAGCGCGTCGCCGTCGAGCGATCCGTCGATCATGTCGAGAAGCGTGAGGAACGTGCCCGCAATGCCCGCGTCGTGGCGAGGGTTTTCGTAGCGGCGATAGGCCCGCAGACGAGGCCGCTGGGGGTCGGGCCGCAGCACGAGCACGAAGGGAAGGTCGACCGGATCGACGAGGAATCGCTTGCCGGCGTGGGACCCGAGGCGAGCGAACAGCTCGGGGCGTGTGCGTGCGACATGCCCGGCGATGTGGGTGAGAATCGGTTGCAGCATAACCAGCGGAACGGGCGCCAGCAGCAGGCGCGGGATGTCCAGCCGCGCAAGCAGGGACGAACCGGGAAGATCGGCGCGAGAAGCGGTCATGGTCGGGCAGTCTAGAACGAGCCGCTCGGGTCCGGTTTGACATAGGTTAAATCGCCGAAGCCATCCACAGGGGTTGATCCAGTCGCTCGATTGAGCCGTGGCCCCAAGCGCTGTCCGCGCTGGCGACGGACCCATTGAAGTCGAGCCGCCCCGATTTCTCGCGCGCCGGCGGAAGCGATCCACATCAAGGAGTTGCGCGTCACCGAGCCCACATCCTAGCGCATGATCCGGCGAAGTGGGAACCGGTTCGCCGATAAGATCATGCGCCAGATTAATAAGTTAGCGCGCGTACCGCAGATCAGTATACGCAATCTGCGCAAGCTTGATTGCGTCGCAAAACCGGTACCCACCCCGGATCAAGTCCGGGGCAGGCTTTTTGCTGATCGCGCGCTAGGGCTCGCCATAACCGCCGCCGGTGGGCGTGACCACGATCACCGCCTCGCCCGCATCGATCACGGTCTGATCGCAGCGCTCTAACTTTTCCATGCGGCCGTCCTTGCGGCGCACGGAATTCTCGCCGAGCGCGCCCGGCTCGCCGCCCGCGAGCCCGAACGGCCGCACGCGGCGATGGCCCGACAGGATCGCGCAGTCCATGTGTTGCAGAAAACGAATGCGCCGGTAGGTGCCGTCGCCCGCATGCCATTTCCCGCGCCCGCCCGAGCCCGGCCGGATGTGGAAGTCCTCGAGCAGCACCGGGAAGCGGAACTCCAGCACCTCGGGATCGGTCAGGCGCGTATTGGTCATGTGGGTATGGACGGCGTCGGTGCCGTCGAAGCCGGGGCCGGCCGGCGAGCCGGAACAGATGGTTTCGTAATATTGATAGCGCTTGTTGCCGAAGGTGAGATTATTCATGGTGCCTTGGGCGGCCGCGAGCGCGCCGAGCGCGCCGAACAGGCAATCGGTCACCGCCTGCGAAGTCTCGACGTTGCCGGCGACGACGGCCGCGGGAAATTCCGGCGACAACAGCGAGCGGGGCGGGATCACGATCTTGATCGGCCTAAGGCAGCCCGCGTTCATCGGGATGTCGTCGTCGACCATGACGCGGAAGACATAGAGCACGGCGGCGCGGGTCACCGGCGCGGGGGCGTTGAAATTGGTGTTCTGCTCGGCGCTGGTGCCGGTGAAATCGACGGTGGCTTCGCGGCGCTTCTTGTCGACCGAGATCTTCATCTTGATCACGGTGCCCTGGTCCATCTTGCAGGAAAATTCGGAATCGTGCAGGCGGTCGAGCACGCGGCGCACGCTTTCGGCCGCATTGTCCTGCACGTGGCCCATATAGGCGCGCACCACGTCGAGGCCGAAGTCGGCGACTATCTTGCGCAATTCGCGCACGCCCTTTTCGTTGGCCGCGATCTGCGCTTTCAGGTCGTTGATGTTCTGGAGCGGATTGCGCGCGGGAAATTTCGCGCCCGTAAGCAGCGCGTAAAGTTCCTGTTCGCGGAAGCGGCCCTGGTCGACGAGCTTGAAGTTGTCGATATAGACGCCTTCCTCCTCGATCGTGGTCGCGCGCGGGGACATGGAACCGGGCGAGATGCCGCCGATATCGGCGTGGTGGCCGCGGGAGGCGACCCAGAACAGAATCTCTCGACCCGCCTGGTCGAACACCGGCGTGCAGACGGTGATGTCGGGGAGATGGGTGCCGCCGTTATAGGGCGCGTTCAGCGCATGGACATCGCCCGGTTTGAGCTTGCCCTTGTTCTCGCGCAGCACGGTCTCGACCGATTTGTCCATGGAGCCGAGATGGACCGGCATGTGCGGCGCGTTCGCCACCAGATTGCCTTCCGCGTCGAACACCGCGCAGGAAAAATCGAGCCGCTCCTTGATGTTCACCGAAGAAGCGGTGTTCTGCAGCACCACGCCCATCTGTTCGGCGATCGACATGAACAGGTTGTTGAACACCTCGAGCATCACCGGGTCGGCCGCGGTGCCGATGGCTTTGGTCCGCACGAGCGGAGCGGCGCGCGTGAGCACGAGATGATTTTTTGCAGTGATCTCCGCCTGCCAGCCCGCCTCAATCACCACGGTCTGATGCGGTTCGATCACGAGCACGGGGCCGGCGATGCGATGGCCGGGTCGCAGGCTTTTGCGCAGATAAACGGCGGCGTCGTGCCAGGCGCCGTTCGAGTAGAAACGCGTCGTGCGGGCGGGCGCGGGGAGGGGCGTCTTGGCCGGCGGCGTTTCTTTCTCCTCGAATTTCGCGCCGCCGCCGACCGCCTCCACCGAAACCGCCTCGACCACCAGCTCCTTGCTCTGGTCGACGAAGCCGAAACGGGCACGGTGGGCGGCCTCGAAGGCGGATTGCATATTCTCCAATGTCATTCCGGACGCCGCTGAAGGCGGCGATCCGGAATCCATAACCACCGCGGAGGCCATGGATTC
>JAUSIF010000047.1 GCA_030648135.1 Xanthobacteraceae bacterium | reverse complement strand
CAACTGGCCGAACTCAGCCGCGGGCATGAACGCCGGGCGCGCGCCGAGGTTTTCGTTTGCTTGCGCAAACTCGGGACTCTCTACGGTCTTCCTGATCGCAGTCTCGAGCGTTGCGATCACCGTCTTGGGCGTTCCCTTGGGCACGGCGATGCCGCGCCATGCCTCGAGCGAGACATCGAACCCCTGCTCGCGCGCGGTCGGCACATCAGGAAACGCCGGATCGCGATTGGTTGTCAGTGCCGCGATCAGCCGTACCTGTCCGGTCTTGACGTAACCCGCAAGCGCTGCGGGCAATTGCACGATGGCGTCCACTTGAGCGCCGAGCAAGCTCGGCACGACCTGAGCGGCGCCGAACGGCACATCCACCACTTCGACTCCGGCGGCCTTGAACAAGGCCACCGACGAGATATGCGTGTGGCTGCCGATGCCGGAATTGGCCACCGTGATCCCCTTGGGCTGCGATTTTGCGGCGGTCATGACATCGGCGAGCGATTTCCATTTCGAGTCGCTGCGCACCGCGACCACCGGCGATTCGACCAGCACCCGAGCCACCGCATCGAAGGCCTCGTAATTGAACGACAGCGTGCCTGAATGGTAGGTGGTCGATATGGAATTGGAATTCCAGACCAGGGAATAACCGTCCGGCTTTTGCCCGGCGACGTACCGGTAACCGATCGCCCCTCCCGCGCCGGGACGGTTGACCACGATTACATTCGCGCCGAGCTGCTTTGCCATGCCGTTGGCGAGCAATCGAGCGGTCACATCCGCCGACGAGCCCGCGGGAAAAAGCACCGTTATCTCGATCACGCCCCTTTGCGGGAAAGGCGGCTCTTGCGCCTGAGCCACGTTGGCGGAGCCGACCAACGCCGCGCAACCCAACACCGCCAGAATTTTCATCGGTGCTTTCACGAGTTCCCCCGATCAAACGTTAGCAAGAATTTCAGCGATTTCAACGCGGCGTCCCTCTCGTGCGGATAGGATGCCGGCGCGAACGAGCTTGCCGGAGCACCGAATTGTATCGGCAATCACATCCGGCCACCAGCCCATGCCGATGCAGGCTATACATAACGGCGCGAAAGCCATCCGGGCTTAGCTCCTTTTGCGGACGGCGGTCACTTCGGGTCGATGCGCCAGCTCGCGCCGATCGATTCAACCGCCTCCCGCGCGATGCGCTCGTCTGTCGCCCAGTCGCCGCCGCTGACACCAACGCCGCCGATGCATTCGCCGTCCACGATGACCGGACAACCGCCCTCCATTGCCGTCCAGCGCTCTGGGCCGGCCGCGAGCGCAAGACCGAGAGCATGCGCCACATCGAGCGGCTGCGCCTGCGCGCCTTTGGCCGAGGTCGGACGTTTGTTCGAAGCCGCAGAGACGGCTTTCGTGGTGGCCGAGTGCACTAAGTGAAAACGTCCCCCGTCCATGCGTTCGAGCAAAATCAGATGTCCGCCCGCGTCGGCGATGGCGACTGAAATCGCGATGTTGGCCTCCCGGGCCTTGTCGATTGCAGTCGTCATCATCTTCTTCGCGCCGTCATTGGTCAGACGCTTCGTGCTGGCGACATACATGGTTCGAACTTTGCCGAATGTTGCGGACGGCGGAATTCTGCGCCAGGCGGCGAACTCCAGCAAGGGCGCCACCGACTGGGAGATTACCGGATGAGGTTTAGCCCTACGGGCCCGCTACGTGTCGGCAAGATGGTGGCTCCCCGGGCCGGATTCGAACCAGCGACCTAGCGGTTAACAGCCGCTTGCTCTACCGCTGAGCTACCGGGGAACGGGTGACTCCCGCGCCGAGCCGTATAAACCGGGCCCCCGGCCTTGCCAAGCGTGGCGACCCCGCGACCACGGCAACGAATGCCAAGTTACCTAGGCAATATCATCAGGAATGGAGGCCACGCCCGGAATCGAACCGGGGTATACGGATTTGCAGTCCGCTGCGTAACCACTCCGCCACGTGGCCATCTGCACCGCCGGCGACGGGACTTGCGGGTGCGCGCGTTGATAGCAAACGTCCCCCCGGACAACAATGGCCGCCTTGCCTTTTGTCGGGCGCTGGATCATTGCTCGTGCCGTGCGCGGCACGCGCGAAGGGGACGCGATGATCGACTTCACCCAATTGCGTCGGACCATGGTGGACGGCCAGATTCGCGTCAACGACGTCACCGATCCGCGCATCATCGACGCCATGCTCGAGTTGCCGCGCGAACGCTTCGTGCCCGAAGCCCGCGCGAGCCTCGCCTATCTCGACGAGGACCCGCTGGTGCGCGAGGCGGCGGCCGGCCGGCCGGCGCGCTATCTGATCGAGCCGATGGCGTTCGCTAAGCTGGTGCAGGCGCTCGACCTTGCCGCCGGCGACAGCATCCTCGATGTCGGCTGCGCCACCGGCTATTCCGCCGCGGTGCTCGGCCGACTCGCGGGCCGGGTGATCGCGCTCGAACAGGACGAGGAGCTTGCCGCCCGGGCGCGCCGGCTCCTCGCCGAACTCGGCACCGGCAATGTCGAAGTCGTGACCGGCCCGCTCGCGGCGGGCGCGCCGGGCAAAGGACCCTATGACGCGATTCTGCTCAATGGCTCGGTCGAGGTTGTTCCCGAGGCGCTGTTCGCCCAGCTCGCGGACGGCGGCCGCCTCGGCGCCGTGGTCCGGTCGGGTCCGATGGGGCGGGCGATTCTCCATGTCCGTATCGGCGGAGCCGTGAGCAAGCGGCCGCTGTTCGACGCCACGATTCCGCCCTTACCCGGCTTTGCGGCGCCAAGGCAGTTCGTATTCTGACTTACCGGATTCGGGCGTAAACTAACCGCCGCCGCAACTGTGGCTTCGCTGCTGCGGTCAAGGGGATATCGTATTTACCGGCCGGCGGACGGTTTCCCTTGCTCCCGGATACCTCTAATCTTGTCGGCGGCGCTCGGACCGGCGAGTCTACCGAGGGTTTCAGCACGGCCGGGGGATTGAAGTATGCGGCGTTGGCATAGGGTCGGACGATCCGTCGTCGCCGCCTTCGGCTTGGTGGCCGGGCTATTGTCTTATGCCTCCGCCGCCTCCGCGGAAACGCTCGAACAAGCGTTGACCGAAGCTTACATGAACAATCCGACGCTCAACGCGCAGCGCGCGGCGCTGCGCTCGATCGACGAGAACGTTCCCAAGGCGCTGTCCGGCTACCGCCCGACCATCAGCGCAACCGGCAGCACTGGAATCGTAGCCGTCGACACGCACACCAAGACCGGGAAGAGCAGCGACACGCGGCGTCCGAGCAGCGCGGAGGTGACCCTCGAGCAAAATCTATTCAAAGGCTTTCGCACCCTCAATGAGACCCGCAGCGCCGAAAGTCAGGTGCGGCAGGCGCGCGAGAACCTCCGTAACGCGGAACAGGCCGTGCTGCTCAACGCCGTGACCGCTTACATGAACGTCCTGCGCGACGAGGCGCTGGTCGAATTGCAGAAGCAAAATCTGCAGGCGCTACGCGAGCAGTTGCGGGCGACGCGCGATCGTTTCGAGGTCGGCGAGGTCACGCGCACCGACGTGGCGCTCTCGGAGGCGAGCGTCGCCGCCGCCCAATCGGCGCTGATTCAGGCCCAATCGAATCTCGCGACTTCGAAGGCGATCTATCGCCAGACCATCGGACACGATCCCGGCAAGCTCCAGCCGGGCCGCCCGATCGAGCATCTATTGCCGAAATCCATCAATATGGTGCTGGAGACGGGGCTCACGCAGCATCCGACGATTCTTGCCAGCGCCTATGCGGTCGACATCGCCACCCTGCAGGTCAAGATCGCCGAAGGGGCGCTGCTGCCGGTGTTGGCGGCGCAAGCATCGGTCAGCCGCGAGATCAACAGCTCCTCCGACACCAAGCGCCAGGACGATGCGCGCGGCATCGTCAATTTGACGGTGCCGCTCTATCAAGGCGGCGCCGAATATGCCGCCGTGCGCCAGGCGAAGGAATCGCTCGGTGAAGCGCGCATCCAGCTCGACGTCATCCGCGACCAGGTGCGGGCTCAGATCGTTCAGTTCTGGACTCAGCTCGATGCGGCCAAGGCCAGCATCGAGGCCGCGCAGACGCAAGTCCGGGCGAACCAGACCGCGCTCAACGGCGTGACCGAGGAATACATGGTGGGTCAGCGCACCATCCTCGATGTGCTGACCGCGCGTTCCCAATTGGTAACCGCCCAGAGCAATCTCGTGACCGCGCAGCGCGACCGGGTGGTCGCCTCCTTCGCGGTGCTGTCGTCGTTCGGGCGGCTAGACGCGGAGACGCTGGAGCTGCAAGTGGCCGTCTATGATCCGCAGGAACATTATTACCAGATTCGCGACAGCTGGTTCGGACTGCGCATCCCCGACGGACGCTGACCCGTCATGGGCTGACCGGCGCCGCTCCGGCCGGCATCGAACTTGTTAACTTTCATTGGACAGACTGCATTTTTCGCGCGCTACCGCCGTCCTTTTGGGCTGCAACGGACATAGGCAGGCACGGGGGATCGAGAAGGCTTCCCGCCCCAAACATGCTAAAAAGTGCGCGACGGGTTCCGTGTGCGCACGTGATTCCACAGGGCCATGCATTGATGTCGAACGCTGCCCCTCGTTTCTCTCCCGTTCCCGCTCGATCCGAGCTCGCGGCGGCGCTGGAATCCTGCCGGGGCGCCTTCGTGAGCGTCGGGCTGTTCAGCGGCATGAGCAACGTTCTCATGCTCACCGGCGCGTTCTTCATGCTGGAAATCTACGACCGCGTGCTGCCGAGCCACAGCGTGCCGACGCTCATCGGCATCTCCGTCCTGGCGGGCGTGCTGTTCAGTTTTCTCGGCCTTCTCGACATGATCCGCGGACGCCTGCTGGTGCGTATCGGCGCTGCGCTCGATGAAACCCTGAGCGGACGGGTCTACGACACCATCGTACAGCTGCCGTTGAAGGCGGGAAATCGCAACGACGGGCTCCAGCCGCTTCGCGATCTCGACAGCGTGCGGTCGTTTCTCTCCGGCCTTGGGCCGATCGCGCTGTTCGATCTGCCCTGGATGCCGATCTATCTCGTCATTTGCTTCATGCTCCATTTCTGGATCGGAGTGACCGCGCTCGGCGGGGCCATTGTATTGATCGCGCTCACGGTCATGACCGAACGCCTCACCCAGGGACCGACCAAGGCCGCCACCGGCTTCGCCATGTCGCGCACCGCAATCGCTGAGACCAGCCGCCGCAACGCGGAAGTATTGCTGGCCATGGGCATGGTCGGTCCGATGCGGGCGCGCTGGAACGAGGCCAACCGGAAATACCTGGCCAGCCAGCAGCTGGCGAGCGATGTGGCGGGCGGCTTCGGATCGTTCTCGAAGGTCCTGCGCATGATGCTGCAATCGGGAGTGCTCGCGGTCGGCGCCTATCTCGCGATCAATCAGCAGGCGACCGGGGGCATCATCATCGCCGGCGCGATCCTGGCTGCCCGTGCGCTCGCGCCGGTCGATCTCGCGATCGCCAACTGGAGGGGTTTTGTCGCGGCCCGGCAAAGCTGGCAGCGCCTGACCAGACTGCTCGAGCTCCTGCCCGTGCGCGAACAACCCATGGCTTTGCAGGCTCCTGGCAAGAGCCTGGTGGTCGAGAATGCGAGCGCAGCACCGCCCGGCGACAACAAGATCGTGGTGCAGGATGTGAACCTGAAGCTCGAAAGCGGCAACGGGCTCGGCATCATCGGCCCCAGCGGCTCGGGCAAGTCCTCGCTCGCGCGCATGCTGGTCGGCGTCTGGCAGCCGGTGCGGGGCAAGATTCGGCTGGACGGCGCGGCGCTCGAACAGTGGACGCCGGAAACTCTCGGCCGGCACATCGGCTATCTGCCGCAGGACGTCGAACTCCTCACTGGCACGGTGGCGCAGAACATCGCCCGCTTCGAGCCCGGCGCCGATCCGGAGGCGGTCATTGCCGCGGCCAAGGCCGCGGGCGTCCACGATCTCATCGTCAATTTGCGCGAAGGCTACGATACCCAGATCGGGGAGCAGGGCGGGGCGCTCTCGGCCGGGCAGGCGCAGCGCATCGCGCTGGCGCGCGCGCTCTTCGGCGTGCCCTTCCTCGTGGTCCTCGACGAGCCGAATTCGAACCTGGACGCGGAGGGCGACGCGGCGCTCACGAACGCGATCCTCGGCGTGCGCAAACGCGGCGGTATCGTGGTCGTGATCGCGCACCGGCCGAGCGCCATCGCCGGCATCGACCACCTGCTGATGATGAATAAGGGGCGGACGCAGGCGCTCGGCCCCAAGAACGAGATCCTGTCCAAGGTGCTGCAACGTGACGTCCCCGCGGCGCGATCGCTCAAGGTCGTGCCCGAGGCGGGGGGCAGTAAACCATGAACCCGGCGATCACGGAATCCCGCCGTTCGATCCACCGCCATGTGCGGGCGGGCATCATCCTGGTGGTGCTGCTATGCGGCGGCGTCGGCGGCTGGGCGGCGGCGACTGACATCTCGGGCGCCTTGATCGCGCCGGGCTCGCTCGTCGTCGATTCCAACGTGAAGAAGGTGCAGCATCCCACCGGCGGCATCGTCGGCGAGGTTCGCGTGCGCGACGGCGATCGCGTCAAGATCGGCGACGTGGTGGTGCGCCTCGACGCGACCATCACGCGCGCGAACCTCGCCATCGTCTCCAAGGGTCTGAACGAGCTGACCGCCCGCAAGTCGAGGCTCGAAGCCGAACGCGACGGGGCCGAAACCGTCACGTTTCCCGCCGCGCTCTTGGAGCGCGAGGGCGACCCCGATGTGGCGAGCGCGCTGACGAGCGAGCGCAAGCTCTTCCAGTTGCGGAAATCGGCGCGCGTCGGGCAAAAAAGCCAGCTCCGTGAGCGCATCACGCAGCTGCAAGAGCAGATCGAAGGCTTGAGCGCGCAGGCGACGGCCAAGGGCCGCGAGATCGAGTTGATCGCGCGCGAGCTGGAAGGCGTCCGCCAACTCTGGAGCAAGAACCTCGTTCCGATCACGCGCCTGACCGCGCTCGAGCGCGAATCGACCAGGCTCGACGGCGAGCGCGCGCAGCTCATCGCCACGGTGGCGCAGACCAAGGGCAAGATCACCGAGACCGAACTGCAGATCATCCAGATCGAACAGGACCTCTCCAGCGAGGTCGCCAAGGAGACGCGGGAGATCGACGGCAAGATCGGCGAGTTCGTCGAGCGGAAAGTCACTGCCGAGGATCAATTGAAGCGCATCGAGATCCGCGCGCCGCAGGACGGGACCGTGTTCCAATCGGCGGTGCATACCGTAGGCGGCGTGATTGCCGCGGGCGACGCCATCATGCTGATCGTCCCGGACGCGGACAATCTGATCGTCGAGGCCAAGGTCAATCCGCAGGATATCGATCAGTTGCAGATCGGCCAGAAAGCCGTATTGCGGTTTTCGACGTTCAACCAGCGCACCACGCCCGAACTGATCGGCACCATCACCCGCATCTCGGCCGACATCTCGACCGAACAGCGCACGGGAGCGAGCTACTATACCATCCGCATCGCCCTGCCGGCGGCGGAGGTCGCCCAGCTCGGCGACGTCAAGCTCGTGCCCGGCATGCCGGTCGAGGCTTTCGTGCAGACGGGAGGACGCACCGTCCTGTCCTATCTCATCAAGCCGCTGGCCGATCAGGTCATGCGCGCGTTCCGGGAAAAATGACCGCCGCTCGTCCCTGACCGGCGCGCCCCGAATCGCCGGTCCACAGCTTGCGTTGGCGGCGGGGACCTCTGGTGTCATACTGATTCTGCCTGATTCTGTTTCGGGACGGCGATTCCCTTCCGCTCGGGCATCTTGCGGGGAGGGAATTCGGCAGGAGCGGCGAGCCATGGCCCAGAGCGCCAAAGCCCAGGAGCCGTCGATGGAGGAAATCCTCGCCTCCATCCGGCGGATCATTGCCGACGACGTGCCCGAACAGGCTAAAGCGGCGCCCGCACGCCCGGTACCAGTCCCGGCGCCTGCACCCACACCTTCGTCTTCGGCATTCGCGCCTAAGGCACCCGTGCCTATGGCACCCGCGCCGGCCGGGAAGCCTGCGGGCATGAATCAAAACGACATCGACGCGCTGCTTGCCGCCCCCGGCAAAGAGGCCGGCGATGAGGCCGATGTGCTCGAACTCACTCAGCCGGCCGAGCCCGCGGCCGGCACCGGCTTCCGCCAGGTCAGCGGCGCCGATGTGATGTTCCGCGAGGAGCGGAGCGAACGCACCGAACCGGTACCCGCACCCGCTCCGGCACCAGCCATGGCCATCGCTCCCGCGCCCATCCCCAACCGGGCCCCGCCCATGACCCAGCCCATGACCCAAGACGAGCTGTTGTCTCCGATGGCGACCGCGGCGGTGTCCGCCGCCTTCAGCTCTCTGACCAATACCATCCTCTCCGAGAACGCGCGCACGCTCGAAGACCTGGTGCAGGAGATGATGCGGCCGATGCTCAAGGATTGGCTGGACGAAAATCTCCCCGGCCTGGTGGAGCGGATGGTGCGCACCGAGATCGAGCGCGTCTCCCGCGGCGGAAGGTGAGATCACCCAAATTTACCCTCCCCTGAAAGGGGAGGGTCGCCGCGAAGCGGCGGGGAGGGGTCGCATGATGATTTTCCCGCGCCTGCTACCCCCTCCCGGCGCCACCGAACTCGGCTGTTGCCGAGTTCGGCTCAAAAAGGCGCCCAAGTCGGATAAATCCGACTTGGGTGGCGCCGACCTCCCCCTTCAGGGGGAGGTGAGTAGAAGATAGCGGCGCGTTGACACTCTCCCATTGCTCCGCTTTGTAACCGGCACGTTCGCGCGCGCCGGAACCGCCATGTTGGAAAAGACCTACCAGCCCTCCGAGGTCGAGGACCGCATCTACCGCCAGTGGGAAGCGGCGGGCGCTTTCGCTTCCGGCCGCCAGGAACGCAGCAATGCCAAGCCCTATTGCATCGTGATCCCGCCGCCGAACGTCACCGGCTCGCTGCATATGGGCCACGCCCTCAACAACACGCTGCAGGACGTGCTCTGCCGCTTCGAGCGCATGCGCGGCAAGGACGTGCTGTGGCAGCCCGGCACCGACCATGCCGGCATCGCCACCCAGATGGTGGTGGAGCGGCAATTGGCCGAGCGCAAGGAGCCCGGCCGCCGCGAGATGGGGCGCGAGGCGTTCCTCAAGCGCGTGTGGGAATGGAAGGCCGCGAGCGGCGGCACCATCGTCAATCAGCTCAAGCGGCTGGGCGCCTCGTGCGACTGGT
>JAUSIF010000043.1 GCA_030648135.1 Xanthobacteraceae bacterium | reverse complement strand
CAATCCCTATCTCGGCTTCGCGGCCATGTTGATGGCGGGCCTCGACGGCGTCACCAACAAGCTCGATCCGGGCCAGGCCGTCGACAAGGACCTCTACGACCTGCCGCCGAAGGAATTGAAGAAGATCCCGACCGTGTGCGGGAGCTTGCGCGAGGCGCTCGGTTATCTCGAGAAGAACCACGGCTTCCTGACCAAGGGCGGCGTGTTCGACGACGACTTCATCGACGCCTATATCGGCCTCAAGATGCAGGAGGTCATCCGCTTCGAGCACGCCCCGCATCCGGTCGAGTTCGACATGTATTACTCGGCGTGAGTTTCTCCCCCAACCCTCCCAGGCGAACGGGGCGCAGTGGCGCCCCGTTTTTTTATCAGCAACAGGCGTCGCTCAGATGATGACGAGGAGTGCCGCGAGCAGCGCCACCGCCGCCGCATAGGCGAACGGATGTCGCGGCGGGTGCAGGCTCAGATAGTCGCGGATGAGCGCGCGATGAAATTCCTCGGCCGATTGATGCACGCAGGCGAGCGCGCAACCCGCCCGTGCCGCCGCGGCTTCGAGCCGGGCGAGTTCATCGAGGACCTTCCTGGTCGCTCCCATCGCCATGATGGAATCTAACGCCGGAATGGTTAATGGGTTGCAACCGTGTCCAGGCCTACGCGCCCAGGCCTTCGCGTCCAGACCTACGCGTCCAGACCTACGCGCCCAGGCCTTCGCGTCCAGGCCTTCGCGTCCAGGCTTCGCTGGATCGCAGTCCCGACCCTATGCAGGTCCGGATTTACGAGCTTGCCGGATTGGCCAACGGGTTTCGGCGCAAACCATCCCCGGCGCGCTCATCCTCGGGAGCGACAGCCGGGCTCGCGACCAGGCCGAGCGAGGCCGCCACCAGCCGCGGATCGGCCCGTTGCTCGGACGACCGCGACGGCCGCCACTCGCCGCGGGGCGCCTGCCGGACCCGATTGGTATAGGCATCGGCGACCTCTACCCGGTTCCGCCCGCGCGCCTTGGCCACATAGAGCGCTTCGTCGGCGCGGGTGAGCAGCTCTTCGATTCCAGTGACTTCGTCCGCCGGCACGCTGGCCACCCCGACGCTCACGCTGGTGCCGACCTCATAGCCGTCGAGCACGGCATTCGCCTCCACGAACGCGCTTCGCACCCGTTCCGCCGTCGCGGCGGCGGAGCCGGCCTCGGCGCCGAACAGGATGGCGGCGAATTCCTCGCCGCCCAACCGGCCCAGGAGATCGCTCGAGCGCAGTTCGGAGGCCGCGGTATCGGTGAAGATCTGCAGCACCCGGTCGCCGACCGGGTGGCCGTATTGGTCATTGATGTCCTTGAAACGGTCGAGATCGAATAACAGCGCCGACACCGGCTGCGGTTCCCTCGTGCGCTGCTTCATGCGGCGCGCGGCGGCGTCGAGAAACGCGCGCCGGTTGGCGATGCCGGTGAGCGGATCGATCATCGCCGCAGTCTTGTGTTCGAGCTCGCTGCGCTCCTTGGCCATGGCGAGCAGGATGAAGGCGGTCGCGATCATGTAAAGCAAGGACTCCAGGCCGATGACCCCGAACCATGCCGCCGAGAACACCGGCCCGTTGGCCGAATTCGGCATGGCGAGGGTGAGCGGAATCCTGACCAGATAGAGGATGCCATGCATCGACAGCATGACGATCAAGGGCAGGCGCGACATCAGCTGGTCGCCGCGTCCGCGCCAGAATTCGATCGCAGTGCCGAACGTATAGCAGGCGATGATCATGGAGCTGAAAATCACCGGGCCGTCGGGCGTGTCCATGAATCCAGTGATCTGTCCGGCCATCAGCCATGCCGCGGCCCCGCCGAAGACGCCGACCAGCGAGACGCGATTTCCGTCGAACAGCCGCGCTCCGGTCCAGATCATGCCGCTGGAGACGAACAGAAGAGAGTTGGCGATGTCGATCGACCATAAATCCGAAAACGTGCCGCGGGCGCCGATCATCCACACCGCCACGCTCGCGATCAGATGAGCGCAACCCCACCAGGCCAGCGCCTGGATCTTGCGCTGCTGATACCAGGCGAAGATGAGCAACAGGCCCAGGATCGAGGTGACGGAAATCGTCACCACGAACATGGTTTTTACGTCGAGATCCATCGGCCCATCCGAACGCTGCGACAATGCATCGAGAGACTTCGGTATCGCCGCGACTATGCCGGGGAGCCGCTACCATTCCGCTGCAAGACTCCATAAAAATGAATCGTCTTTCGTAATTCGCATCCCGCGGCCCGACCCGGGCGGAAAGTGCCCGCCGCCGCCTAGGTGGTTATCCTTTATCCGTAATGGTGCACGCAGGCCGATGCGTGAGATTTCGCGCGCCAATCGCGGGCGGTGGTGATTTGATTAAAATTGCAGATATAGGGGCCGGGCGACCCCGGCGGCTAGACTTTCGCGCCCGCGTCCGCGGCCACGAGCGGGACAGCGGCGGGTGCGATGCCGGGACCAGGCAGCGTGGGCTTGGTCGAGATTTCATCGGCCGCGCGCGCCGCTTTGCCGGGGACGAAATCCGCCAGCACCACCCGGTTGCGTCCGCCCTTCTTGGCGGCATAGAGCGCCTTGTCCGCGAGCGCCAGCAGATCATCGATATCGGAATCGGGGTTGATGGCGGCGGCCGCGCCGATGCTCACCGTACCCTTGACCGGATGGCCGTCGATCTCGACCGCCGCCGTTTCGAACGCCGATCGCACGCGCTCCGCCGCCACCGCGGCGGCGGCCAGATTGGAGGCGGGCAGCACCGCCGCGAACTCCTCGCCGCCGAGGCGGCCGATGATATCGGTCGCGCGCAGGTTCGCCGATGCCGTCTCCGCGAACAGCTGTAGCGCGCGGTCGCCGGTGGCGTGGCCGAAGCGGTCGTTGATCTTCTTGAAGAAGTCGAGATCGAACATCAGCACTCCCACCGGCTGATTGTCCCACACCTGCCGCCGCAGGATGCGCCGGCCGGCATCGAGCAGCGCGCGGCGATTGAAGATGCTGGTGAGCGGATCGATGGTGGCGGCGGTCTTGTGGATGCGCTCGGTGCGCTCCTTCGCCATGGCGAGGATGATGAAAGCCGTCGCGATCGCATACAAGAGCGTCTCCAGCGCGAAGATCGCGAACCATCCGCTCAAGAACGCCGAGTAACGATGGTCCGGCGGCAGCAGAACGATGATCGGGATTGGCGTGAGAAACACGACAGTATGCAGGAACAGCACGATCATGGCGGGCCAGCGCGAGACCAGCGGCTCCTTGCGTCCGCACCAAAGCTCGAAGGCAGTGAGCAGTGTATAGGTCGAGATGGTGAGCGAGCTGACGATGATGCGGGCGGTGGGCGAAGCGGCAAAGCCCGGGACCATCATGCAAAACAACCAGACCAGGGCGCCGGCGAACATCGCATAGGGCAGCACCTCGCGGCCATGGAACAGGCGCGCGCCGCTCCAGATCACGCCGCAAGCCACGAACAGGAGTGCATTGGCGATGGCGACCGACAAGGGATCGGAGAGCGAATCCTGCACGCTGAACAGCGCCACCGACAGGCCGCCGATCAAATAAGCCACGCCCCACCAGGCCAGCGCCCGGATGCTGCGGTCCTGGATCCACGCGAACAGCAGAAACAGACCCAGGATCGTGGTGACGAAGATCGACACGATGAACAGGGTCGGAACGTCGAGCGGCACCGGGTCACCTTTTGCGTAGCATTGGCGGTAACCCTGTCCCTCCCGCTGTTGCGATTAGCTTTCCCGGAAAGGAGCAATGTTAGCGATCGGAAGGCAATCCGAGCCTACCTGCGCGCAGGCTTTGCGCGCGGTTTCGGCAGTACTTTGGATTTTCGGCGAAACAGAACCTAAACCAAGAAACGGGCGCGTTGGCGGCGCCGTCCCGCAAATTATTCTAAAATGCCGCGTATCAGCGCTTGGAGAACTGGAAGCTGCGGCGCGCTTTCTTGCGGCCGTATTTCTTGCGCTCGACCACGCGCGAGTCGCGGGTCATGAAGCCGCCCTTCTTGAGCACGCCGCGCAGGTCCGGCTCGAAATAGGTGAGCGCGCGCGAAATGCCGTGGCGCAGGGCGCCGGCCTGGCCCGACAGGCCGCCGCCGGAGACCGTGCAAACTACGTCATATTGGCCGGCACGGTTGGCGGCGACGAACGGCTGCTGGATCAGCATGCGCAGCACCGGGCGCGAGAAATAGACCTCGACCGTCCGATCGTTGATCAGGTTCTTGCCCGGGCCGGGTTT
>JAUSIF010000030.1 GCA_030648135.1 Xanthobacteraceae bacterium | reverse complement strand
CCCATCGCCTCGATCACGGTAGCGGCGCCGGTGACAATGTCGCCGCCGGCATAGACGCCTGCGATCGAGGTGGCCAGAGCGGCGTCGGCCGCGATATAGCCGCGCTGGTTCAGCTTCAGCCGGGAAGTCTGGCCGATGATCGGGTTGGCGTTGGTGCCGATGGCGAACACGACTTGATCCATCTCGAACTCGTGCTCGCTGCCCGCAACCGGTAGCGGACGACGCCGGCCCGAGTCATCCGGCTCGCCGAGCTCCATGCGGATACAGAGCATGGCGCGAACGTCCCCCTTGCCGTCGTCGAGGATCTCGACCGGGTTGGTCAGCCAGTGGAACTCGACCCCTTCTTCCTCGGCGTGATGGACTTCTTCCGTCCGCGCCGGGCACTCCGCCCGGGAGCGGCGGTAGATGCAGTACACTTTTTCCGCCCCCAGCCGGAGGCAGACCCGCATCGCATCCATGGCCGTGTTGCCGGCGCCGACCACGGCGACGCGCCGGCCAAGCGGCAACGGCGTGTCGAAGTTCGGGAATTCCTTCGCGCGCATCAAGTTGCAGCGGGTCAGGAGTTCATTGGCCGAAAGGACGCCGTTCAGCGAATCGCCCGGAATCCCGAGCATCGATGGGTAGCCGGCGCCGGTCCCGATGAAGACGGCGTCGAAGCCCAGCTCATCCAGCATTTGCTCGATGGTGAACAAGCGTCCGACCAGTGTGTTGCACTCGAACTTGACGCCGAGCTTGCGCAGATTCTCGATTTCGGCGTCGACCACCTCGTTGGGCAGGCGGAAATCGGGGATCCCGTATTTCAGCACGCCGCCGGCTTGATGAAATGCTTCGTAGACCGTGACCTCGCAGCCGGCCTTGGCCATGTCGGCCGCGCACGCCATGCCGGCCGGCCCGGAGCCCACGATCCCGATGCGGAATCCGTTCGGCTCGATATAGGGAATGTTGGTCCAGTGCTCGGCGATGGCGAGGTCGCCCAGCCAGCGCTCGAGCCGGCCGATCGCAACCGGTTCCAGCGTCTCGCCGACCACGCAGACGCCTTCGCATTGCGTTTCCTGCGGGCAGACCCGGCCGCAGACGGCCGCCAATAGATTGCTGTTGGTGATGATGTCATAGGCGCCGCGGAAATTCTTCGCACTGATCTCTCGGATGAAATCGGCGATTTCGATGTTGACCGGACAGCCGGCGACGCAGGCCGGGTCCGGACACAGCAGACAGCGATCCGCCTCGTTGAGCGCCTCCGCCAGGGTGTAGCCGCAATTCACCTCGGCAAAATTCTTCACCCGCGCGCGCGGGTCCTGCTCGCGCACGGGAGTGCGCTGTTGCGGGATCGTTCGTATCGTTCTCTTCTTCGCCATCTTCGAATCCTCAAGCGATCAATCGATCGTCCCGGAATCTTTCTTCCCGTATTCGAATCAAGGACAGTACCACCAACTGATTAAGGCTAGCCTCCTTTCACTTCCTCGAATGGATCAGGCAGTTCGAGGAGTTCAGTTAATGCGGCGGGTAGAATCTCAACCGGCGGCCGCGCGTCCGCTGGCGCGGGCGCGATGTGGTTCTTCATGCGGCAGCCTTCGGACCAGCGCTCCATGGCCGTCTTCTCTTGTTGAATGAAGCGCCGTAACCGCGTCATCAAGTCGTCGAAGTCGACCTGATGTCCGTCGAAGTCCGGCCCATCGACGCAGGCGAATTTCACCTGGCCGCCGATTTTCACGCGGCAGCCACCGCACATTCCCGTGCCATCCACCATCAGCGGGTTGAGGCTCACGACGGTCTTGATGTTGTGAGGCCGCGTTGTTTCGGCGCACGCCTTCATCATGATGGGCGGGCCGATCGCGACCACCTCATCGATGTCGGGGTGCCCCTTGATGGCAAGCTTGATCCCGTCGCTGACGAACCCCTTGATCCCGGCGGAGCCGTCGTCCGTGCACAGGATCAGTTCATCGCAGCAGTCTTTGAACTTGTCCGCCCAGAAAATCAGTTTCTTGGTGCGAAATCCAAGCACGCCGATCACGTAGGCGCCGTGCTCTTTGAAGCCGCGTGCCTGAGGATAGATCGGGGCCACGCCGAGACCCCCGCCGACGCAGACGACCTTCTTCTTGGCGGCCAGGGGACTGGGCAGGCCCATCGGACCGACCAGCCCGTAGAGGCTGGTGCCCACCTTGCAGCTCTGCTGCATCTCCTTGGTCGACTTCCCAACCGCCTGGACGACCAGGGTGACGGTCCCCTTTTCGCGGTCGAAATCCGCGATCGTCAGCGGGATCCGCTCGCCGGCCGCATGCGACATGACGATGACGAATTGGCCCGGCTTGGCGGCCTTGGCCATCAATGGATGATGGATCACCAACGAGTAAGTTACGTCGGAGAAATCCTCACGGGCGAGAATCTGGAAATTGGCCCCTTGATACCTCTCAACCATCGATTTTATCCGGCAGAACCAGCGGTTTGCCGGCTCATTGACAGGATTTTGCCGATCGCCGCTTTGATCTAAAACAAAGTTTTCCGCCGGATTGGGCATTAATTATTAGATAAAAGTCAGGTGAACATGGTGTCCGCCCGAGTCGTTTTTTGCCCCCATTCATGACGCGCAGCGGGCGCGGACGGTAGGTATCGATCGATGACGGCCATTATCGACATTCTGCTCGAAGAACATCGAAATATCGAAAAAGTGCTTCTCGTTCTGGAGCAGGAACTCGATGTCTTCGATCGCGGCGAGCAGCCGGATTACGAAGTTCTGCAGGCAGTCATCAGTTATTTCCAGGACTATCCTGATTGCTGCCATCATCCGAAAGAGGACATGGTGTTCGAGAAATTGAAAGCACGCGACCCGGTCGCGGCTGAGAGCATCGGCGACCTGGAAGCCGAACATCAGGAAGAATCCAAACGCTTGCACCGGCTCGCTCAGGCGCTCGAGAACATCCTGACCGGCCGGGAAATCCTGCGGCAGAGCTTTGATCATATCGTGCGCAACTTCATCGAGCACGAGCGGCGTCATATCGATATGGAGGAGCGCGCTCTGTTTCCTGCTGCGGTCAAGGCTTTGCGACCGGAAGATTGGGCGGGGATCGATGCAAGATTAAACGACAGGCAGGATCCATTGGCCAACGGAGACATTGAAGAGAAATTCCGCTTCCTGCACCAGCGCATCTTGCAATGGGAAGAGCAGACCGCGGCGGAACGAGCCTGACAATTGTCGCAAAACGGCGGATCGCCGGGCTTCAAATCCCCCGGATTCTCGCTGGCGCTGCCGGAGCGCTTCAACAACGTGCGTCCGGGAAGCGTGACGCTCGGGATTCGGCCGGAGAATGTGGGCGTTCAGCTGGACGGGCCGAACCGCGGCGGCGTGGAACTCCCGTTGCGTCTGGTCGAGCCAATGGGTAAGGAAACGCTCTTGTATTTCGACGACGGTTCCGACCGGCACTTTGTGGTCGTGAGCGAAGGGCTCGCCATGGCCCAAAAAAGGTCGGGCGGGCGGCTGGGACTGACGTTCGCCCCGGAACACATCTACTTGTTCGGACCCGGCGGCGGCCGGATCGCGGGCAACGGTTCAAGCGCGCGCAAATAGAACGACGCCGTTCGGCCGAATACCGGGAACTGGGAGGGAAATATGGTTCGAGCCGCGATCATAGGCCTCGGCTGGTGGGGCAAGGTGCTGGTCAATTCCGTCTGGAACAAGAGCGACGCGATCCGCTTCGTGGCCGGGCTGACGCGGAGCCGCGCCAAGGCGGAAGATTTCTGTCGCGAGAAGAATATCGTGCTGCGCGACAAGCTGGACGAGATCCTCGCCGATCCGCAGATCGACGCGCTGGTATTGGCCACGCCGCACAGCCAGCACGCGGAGCAGATCAAGCAGGCGGCCAAGGCCGGCAAGCACGTGTTCGTGGAAAAGCCGTTTACGCTCGACGTAAAGAGCGCAAAAGCGGCGCTTGCCGCCGCGGCCAAGGCCAAGATCGTGGTCGGCATCGACTTCCAGCGCCGCTTTCATCCGAGCATCGCGGAAATCCGCCAGCGCGTCCGCGACGGCCGCCTCGGCGCCATCGGATTTTGCGAGGCCGAGTTCACCGCGCCGGCGGGCCTCTTCCTGCCCAAGGAATCCTGGCGCATCAATCCCGAGGAAACGCCGGCCGGCGCCATGACCGGCGTCGGCGTCCATCTCGTCGATTGCTTCATCGATTTCTTCGGCGAGATCAAGGAAGTCTACTGTATGAATGCCCGCCGAGCGGCGCCGCACAGCGACGACACGACGGTGGTGTTGATGCGGTTCAAGAACGGCGTCATCGCCAGCATCCACGGTTCGATCGCCACCGCCGCGAATTATCGGGTCGCGGTCTATGGCAGCCGCGGCCTGGCGGAAGCCGTCAATCCCGGGCTCGATATATTTCGCTTCGTGCCGGCGCCGGAAGGGCCGAGTAGCCAACCCTCCGCATTGCAGCCGGAGATCATCGAGACCAAGGGCTTCGACATGGTGCGGGCGGCGCTCGAGGCGTTCGCCCACGCCATCCGCAGCAAGACCCCGTTCCCGATTCCGCCGGAGCAGATCGTCCACGGCGTCGCCGCCTTCGTGGCGATCGTCCGTTCGGCCAAGACCCATCGTCCGGTCAAAGTGAGTTGAGGAGCAGAACATGAGTTACAACGAGAAGAGCGAAGTCCGCGACGGCATGCAGATCGATTGGGACGTGCCGATCAAGATGGACGACGGCCTCACGCTGCGCGCCGACGTCTACCGGCCGATCGCCAAGGGCAAGTATCCGGTGCTCCTGTCCTACGGGCCCTATGGCAAGTGGCTGCACTTCGAGGATCTCTACACCGACCAGTGGCTGCGCATGTGCGCGGAGCATCCCGACGTGCCTTCGGGCTCAAGCAATAAGTACCAGAACTGGGAGGTGGTCGA
>JAUSIF010000032.1 GCA_030648135.1 Xanthobacteraceae bacterium | reverse complement strand
CGATTGCGATATCTTCTAGAGGAGTTTTCTGCGTCTTCTTGATGAAGCCATGGACCACGTAAAGCTCTCCGTCTTCGACGAAGAAGATCAACCGACTGATGCGACGGCTCGGGAGATTGGAACGCAACTCCCAAAGCCCGCCGCCGAGCGAGCGGCACAGCGGCATTCCGACCGGCCATCCGGTCTGCACCCGTCGGAGATCGGCCCCGATCGCGCGCCGGTCGCCGTCGGGAAGCGCTCGCAGCCACTTGCGAACGGGCTCGGCTCCGGCTCTGGTCCGGTAGAAAAAGACCGGCAGCGACGGCCGTTCGTTGTCGGGCTTCATTTCCGCCCCTCGCGCGTATGTACTCTATAAAGTACAGTTTTGCAAGACGGATCGCATCGCTCATCGGTTTGCTCCGGAATATTCCGCGTTCGGGTGTTCCAAAGTTCGATAGTTTAAGGTGGTCGAAGTCGGATACATCCGACTGAGGTGAAGGAACAGGAATGACCGACGCGCTCAAACCCCGCGACGAGGCCGATGTGGTCGAAGTCGTCGCCTGGGCATTGGCCGAGGCGAAGACGCTTGAGGTGATCGGCCAGGGCTCCAAGCGCTTAATCGGCCGCGCGGCGCAGACCGACCTCACCCTCGATCTTTCCGGCTTGAACGGGGTCGATCTCTACGAGCCCGAGGAACTGATCCTGTCGGCCAAGGCCGGCACGCCGATCGCCGAGATCGAGCGACTGCTCGCGGAAAAAAACCAGGAGCTCGCCTTTGAGCCGATGGATTGCGGACCGCTGCTCGGAGGAAGAGTGGGCGCGGGAACGCTCGGCGGCACCCTCGCCGCCAATCTCTCCGGCCCGCGCCGGATCAAAGCCGGCGCGGCGCGCGATCATTCGCTCGGCGTGCACGCGGTCTCCGGGCGCGGCGAGCGCTTCAAGTCGGGCGGGCGCGTGGTGAAGAACGTCACCGGCTACGACCTCTCCAAGCTCGTCGCCGGCTCCTGGGGCACGCTCGCGGTGATGACCGATCTGACGATCAAGGTGCTGCCGCGAGCGGAAGACGTCGTCACCATGCTCGTGCTCGGAGCGGACGACGCCCACGCCAATGCGGCGATGATGGCGGCGATGGGCTCCTCCTGCGAAGTCTCCGGCGCAGCACACCTGCCCGCAAGCGCGGCTTTGAGGATGCCGCTGCCCGTGGTCGCCGGCGCGCGCACCAGCGTCACCGCGCTCAGGCTCGAGGGCATTCCGGCTTCTATCGCCTATCGCCGAAAAAAACTCGAAGAGATCCTGCGTCCGTTTGGAACGCTGAGTGCGCTCGCGGCGGAAGACTCGCGCGCGTTCTGGCGCGCCGTGCGCGACGCGCTCCCCTTCGCCGATGCAACGCCGCGCGCGGTCTGGCGCCTCTCCACCGCGGCCAATGCGGGCGCGGACGTGGCGAGCAAGATCGTGGCCGCGACCAGCGCCGAAGTATTCTACGACTGGGCCGGCGGGCTCATATGGCTCGAGATGCCGACCGCGATCGCGGAAGAGAACGCGGTGCGGGCGGCGCTCGCGAGAGGTGGCCACGCGCTCCTGCTGCGCGCCGAGGCTTCCGTGCGCGCCAGTGCGGTGTTCGAGCCGCAGGATGCGGCGCTCGCGGCGCTATCGCGGCGGGTCAAGGAGAGCTTCGACCCCAAGGGCATCCTCAATCCGGGGCGGATGTGGGCGGGGGTTTGATCGAACCGATGCAAACCAACTTCAATCTCGCCCAGCTCGCCGATCCGAACGTCGCGGAAGCGGACAAGATTCTGCGCGCCTGCGTCCATTGCGGATTCTGCATCGCCACCTGCCCCACTTACGTATTGCTCGGCGACGAGCTCGATAGCCCGCGCGGGCGCATCTATCTGATCAAGGAAATGCTGGAGCACGACCGCCCGGCGACCGCGGAGGTGGTGAAGCACATCGACCGCTGCCTGTCCTGCCTCGCCTGCATGAGCACTTGCCCGTCGGGGGTGCATTACATGCATCTGGTCGATCACGCCCGCGCTCATATCGAGAAAACCTATCGCCGCCCGTTTCTCGATCGATTGATGCGGGCGCTGCTGGCCTGGCTGCTGCCGCATCCCGCGCGCTTCCGCTTGGCGCTTGCGGCGGCGCTGATCGCAAAGCCGTTCGCGCCGCTCTTCAGCGCGATCGGGATCAAGCGCATCGCCGCCATGCTGCGGCTGGCGCCATGGCGTCTGCCGGGCGCGGCGGCGGGCGCGCGAACGATTCCGGCCGCGGGCAAACGCAAAGGCCGCGTCGCGCTCATGTCCGGCTGCGTCGATCAGGTGGTGGCGCCCGCGATCCGCGAAGCCGCGATCCGGTTGCTCACCCGCCACGGCATCGAGGTGGTGCTGGCCGAGGGCGAAGCCTGCTGCGGCTCGCTTTCCCATCATTTGGGCCGCGAGCGCGAGGCGCTTGCCTTTGTGCGCAACAACATCGATGTATGGACGCGCGAGATCGAAGCAGGCCTCGACGCCATCCTGATCACGGCGTCGGGCTGCGGCACCACGATCAAAGACTATGGCTTCACGCTGCGCACCGACAAGGCCTATGCGGCGAAGGCGGCGCGCGTCTCCGCGCTCGCCAAAGACATCTCCGAATATCTGGTGAAGCTCGAACTCACGAAATCCACACGCGCGCGCGGGCTCAAGCTCGCCTATCACTCGGCCTGCTCCATGCAGCACGGCCAGAAGATCGATCGCGAGCCGAAACAGCTGCTCGCCAAGGCCGGCTTCGTCGTGAAGGACGTGCCCGAGGGGCATCTCTGCTGCGGCTCGGCCGGCACCTACAACATGTTGCAGCCGGAGATCGCCCGGCGGCTGGCGGCGCGCAAGGTCGCGAATATCGAGACGGTCGCGCCCGCGCTGATCGCCACCGGCAATATCGGCTGCATGCGGCAGATCGGCGGCGCCACTTCGATCCCCATCGTCCATACGGTGGAATTGCTCGATTGGGCGACCGGCGGCCCGGCGCCGGCGGCGCTCGCGGCCAAAGGCTTCGCGTAAAGGGCTTCGCCT
>JAUSIF010000029.1 GCA_030648135.1 Xanthobacteraceae bacterium | reverse complement strand
CGATTGCGCGATCGCGGTCCCCGAGATCGTGAAGCCGGTGGGCGATTGGCTGAAGCAGGGCTTCGTGCCCGCCTACGGGCGCAAGCTCGGCCCCGACGAGCTCGCCGAGGAGGCCTCGCTGTTGCTGCCGGCGGGAAGTTACGGCCCGGCCTTCCTCACGCCGAAAAATTATTTCGCGCTCAAGAGCTACAATGTCTCCGATCTCTATGTGCTGTTCGTCGGCCATCTCGCCGACCGCATCGCCGACCCGCGCCCGTTCGAGACGCCGTGGGCCAAGGTCACGCAGCTGCAGACGGCCGAGGTCGAGAAAATGCAGCGCGTGCTGGCTGACCGCGGCCTCTATCAGGACAAGATCGACGGCCGGGCCGGCATGCTCACGCGCGCCGCACTCGGGAAATATCAGAAGGCGAACGGCCTGAAGCTCGACTGCTGGCCGACCGCGGCCGCGCTCGATCACATGCAACGTAACGCCGGAAAAAAATGAGACCGGCATGCTCCGGCCAAACGAAAACCCGGCGGCGCTCGCGCGCTCGCCGGGTCTCGTTAGAAAAGTCGTTGGTAGCGACTGTCGGCCGGATTAGCTAGACCAACCGGCCGCGTGCCCGCTGATGATCAATCCGCCGGGCAGAAGAAACGCGGCTTGCTGGCACGGGCGCAGTTGCCATAACCATCGGTCGCCAGGCAGCGGCGCGCCCAATAGCCGCCAGGGCAGTCCGCCGGAGGCCCGGCGTAATAAGTTGGATAGGGCTCATAGCCATCGACCTCCGCATAGCCACGATAGCGCGGGGCCAGCAGTGCTCCGCCGATGACGGCGGCGCCAAGGCCAATGGCAAGGCCGCAGTTGAAGCGGCAACGTGCGTCCGCCGTGTCCGGCACGGCAACCGTCCCGGCGGCGACCGTCGCGGCCGTGGCGAGAGCGATGAGGATTTTGTTCATTTGGGAGTCTCCTCGCAGTCGCGGTCGGCGGGAGCGCCGATCGCGTGATTGGTCGTCAAATCGGTCATCCTTCGACCTGGGTAAAGTAGGTAGTGTCGAATTTGTCCGAAATGTGATTAAGCCGGAATTTGTCTGAATGTAGCATGAATGACCTCTCAATGCTTGGTCCAGACCAAGTCCCCTTGCTGCGCGGCAGGGCGGCCGCACCAGGGCCAAGTCACGCTGTAAGTCACGCTGGAGGTCAAACGCGCAAGCCCGCCGTCGGTTCCGCGATGGATGATTCGCGGCAGCCCTGCTTCAGCGTGCCGAATTGCCGGGCTGCAACGGTACAATGGCGCTTGCCGTCGCGACCGTGCCAGTTTCATTCTTCATCGCTGGCACAGCCTGCGCGATCGCCTCCGCAAGATTGGTGGCCCAGCAGCCGTAACTCCAGTCGTTCAAGTGCAGGAGATCGGGCGACAGGAATGCCTCGAAGGGAATGGCACGATTCTCTCGCCAATAGCGCATCAGTGCGAAGCGACTGAATACCGGGACGGTTTCTTCCTTGGCGATCGCGGCGATCAGCTCGATCATCGGATCGGTATCGGGGTCGTGCAACACTATTGGCGCATATTGCGGGTCGATGATCACGATATCGGCGTCGGCTTCGTGCAGGAGTTTGAGCCCTTGGCGGATCACCGGCGCTTCGCGCGAAATTCCATCGTACTTCAGGATCGCATTGGTGCCGACCTGCCAGAGCACGAGATCGGGATGCAGTTTGTGGACGTCGCGATTCATACGCGCCAGCATCTCACTGGCATCCTCGCCGCCGATGCCGCGGTTCAGCATCAAGATCGGCACGCCCGGAAAACGCGCGCGCAGCTCCGCTTTGAGCCGGCTCGGATAGGTGGATTCCGGAGTGCTCGCGCCGGCGCCTTCGGTCGAGGACGAGCCGATCGCGACGATGGTCAGAGTTTCGTGCCGCGCCAGGCGGCGGGCGACGTGGGGCAGCGGCGCGGACAGACGGACGAACTCGGGCGGCGCCGCGCATTCGAGCTGCTGGCGATTGGCCTCGTCTGCCCTTGCGGCGGTGGCGACAGCCACGGCCGTAGCGGCAGCAACAGCGAGAATTCGCAGGCCGCTCCTCATCTGGTTTCCGTACCTTTGTAGTTGGAAAGCAGGGCTGCACGTACCACGAAATCGGCGAGAAGGCGACCTAAACAAAGGTGGATTTGCTCGAATAAACCGTCGTTTTTCAACGCGGTAAGGTTAAAGGCCCCACTCTCGCTCCAGTACCACATCACCCCATAGCGGTTGAAAATAGGTACGTCCAGGGTTTCCGCCACCCAGCGCATATTCTCGTTATAGGCCGCGCTATCGATGAGGACCTCGGTGCGAGGGCTGTATTGCATGTTGATAAGGACCACGTCGGCACCGCCCTGGTTTACAGTCGAGACGCCGGTCAGAAGAGATTGGCCGAAACCATACGCGTCGATGCCGCGATAGGCCTCGGCGGTGCCGCCCTGCCAGATCACGAGGCTGGGTTTTACTTCGGCGAGCAGTCCCGCCAGCAGCGGCTGCACCTCCATCACCGAGCGCCGCGGCGCGGCACGCACCACGATACGGATCTCCACGCCCGGCAGTCGATCGTGCAAAGCCGCTTCGAAAAAAGCCGGATAGCTGCGCAGGCCCTTGGCCGAACCGATCTGCGACGGCGAACCTGAGATGACTAGGATGTCGAGCCGTTGCGTGCGCTGTACCGCGAACGAGGCGCGCGGCAGCGATGCTTGCGGGTCGACCAGCGAGTCGGGAACGATGCAGTGCTCATCCGTGGCGGCAGCGGCCGCGGACGTAAATGCAAGGATTGCTGCAACCGCAGCAAACGCCCTCATCTGCGTGACCCCCCTGGTCACTAACTTGGTCACTAAGCCGCCGTTTTTTGTTGAGCTCGGCGGTCCAGATTCTTGTACCACGACATTAAGCCAGCCAGTGCAACCATTATCAATATACCGCTAAGGCTTACAAAGACTTGCATCGCGACCCGGCCCGACACCTCGACCAGCATGAAATGGGCCGTGAAGGACAAGAACACGCCGAGACAGAAGACCTCGAGCGAATGGCGGCCGCACATGATTAACGGCTGGGCCCAGAGCGAGCGCAACAACACCGCATCGACCGGCACGAAGCGCACGACCAGGATCGCCAGCGCGAAGAAATGAGCGAACCGTAAGGGCGACAAGCCGGTTTTGTCGAGCGGGAAAATGAGAAGCCAGTTGGGTAATTGAGGTGTGATAGCCGGGATGAACCAGGTCAAATGCATTGACAACGCAAAAAGAAGATAAAGGACGCAAAGTGCGGTGAGGATGTTCGAGCGCAAGAACGGCGTGAGCCATTTCACGCCGCCGACGGCGCACCAGGCGCCGGCGAGGAACAGGAGTTGCCAGGCGAAAGGATTGAAAAACCAGACGCGGTCGAGCGGATAGAGCGTGAGGTTCCAACCCATCGCCTTGGCGGCCGCATAGATCGCGATCGAAATCCCCAGCGCGAGATAGGGCGAGCGCAAAATCAGCCACAGCATCGGCGGCAGCCAGAGCATCAGCACGATGTAGAGCGGCAGCACGTCCACGTTCGGCAGCAGGAACCGGAGACGCAGCACCTCGACCAGCACCACCTCCGGCTTCTGCAGGAAATGGAGGACATCCATCTCCTCGGCAAACAGTGGATTTTCGAAGCTATTGGCGATGTAGGCGATCTCGGCGATATAGATCACGGATAGGAACACGAAGGCGACATAGATCTGCCAGGCGCGCTTGAGAATGCGCGCGGTTCCCACGACGAAGCCGCGCTCTCGCATCACCGGGCCATAGACAAAGGCGGCGGTATAACCGGAGATGAAGACGAAAATCTCTGCCGCGTCGCTGAAGCCGAAATTGCGGACCGTGAGCCAGCCCATGGTGTTCGACGGCACATGGTCGATGAAGATGAACCAGAGCGAAAGCCCGCGGAAGAAGTCGAGCCGCAGGTCGCGGATGACGGGGTTGATGGGGGCCATTGGAATGCGGGTGCTAGTGTCCAAGCGCGAATCTTAAGCCGAGGAGAAGCGATGGAGTATGGCGCGAGCGACGATGCCCGGTCCAATCACCTTCCGGTTCAGGTTCATTCACTACGATGCAATCGGCGAGCCAAGCTACGGCGGATCCGCGCCGGCGCTGTCGACGGAGGCATAATAGGGCTTGAGGTCGACGAGCGGTGTGCGGTCGAGGCAGTCGAGGCCGGCAACCGAGAGGCGGCTGCCCTCGACCTTCAGGAGTCGCACCACCGAGAGCGCGATCGGGTTCGGCCGCACCGGCGAGCGCAGCGCGAAGGTGCCGCGCGGCTCGCCCAGATGGCGCGGCACCTGCACCACCAGGTCGCGCCGCGCGCGGTCCATGAAATAGACCACCACCAGGTGGGAAAAGGCCTCGATCCCGGCCAGCGCCGCCGCATAGGGCTCGAACAGCTCGATGCTGCAGATTTCCTGCGAACCACGCCCATTTTTCGGGCAATCGGCCCGGCTTTGCCACGGCGTCCGGATGCTGCCGATGAAATAGATGCCCGCGTCGAAGCGCGCGGGCAAGGCAACCGCGATCTCGCCCGGGCGGGTCTCGTGCTCGGCTTCGTTTTCCGGCATCCGGCGCATCTAGAGACGGGCCTTTGAGATCAGGCTACAGGCCCTGTCTGGAGCGACTTCGCGGCAAAGATGTGGTTTCTTCAGCCGCGGGGCTTTGCAGGATACCGATTACCCGCTTCGGATCCGATACGAGACTTGCCATGGACCCGGTTTCAGCCCGGCTCG
>JAUSIF010000028.1 GCA_030648135.1 Xanthobacteraceae bacterium | reverse complement strand
TCCAGTTTCCATTCCATGCTGCAACGCCCAGCATGTTCTCAAGACGTTCGTCGGCGCTACCGTCTGCCAGCCCGCCCCTGAGTTTCCATTCAGCACGCTGGCAACCAATCCGGCGCGCCAGTTCTTCATTGTCCATCATCGAATGCCCAGCCTCGTCACGTCGCCGTCCGGGACTTCCACTCCCTTCGCATGGGTCCAGGTGCTGCCGGCGGGGATCGAGATGCCTACTCGATGATAACGCCCGTCCTTCCGCAGAGGCACGCGCCCGGAATCTTGCAGGGCCGCATAAGAGCCATAATCGACCGTCCCGGCGATCCGCTGCCGAGTGCCAAGACGTGCCGTAGCCGCGGCGCCGGTGTCACCGTCGATCAGCGGCCGGACACCGTTAATCCGCGTCCGGTAGCCTGGAACGATGCCCTGTTCCCCGGTTTCCATCGTCGCCACCAGCGCCGACCCCTCGTAGAAGCTCAACTTATCGTCGCTTCCGAACACTGCGAACGTAGGCCGGCCGCCTTGCCAGACCCGAGAGCCGAATGGATAAGGCACCAGATCAAGCGTCGCATAAAGCGCAGCCACTCCCGCCAGCGTCAATCCAGCCGTGGCAATATTGGTGAAGTACGTCACGCTATCGGTTATCGGCGCCCAGCGTGGCGGCTGTAAATTCGGAGCGTAGACAAGCTGGCGATCAAATGCGGCGACGCTGTCGGTATGATAGGCCCAGCGGAACATTGCATTCAGCGGATCAAAGGCTCCCAATACCGTCCCAAGCCTCGAAGTGTCGGCGTTGTCAAAGAACCACTTATCTACCTTTGTTTTGCCAATCGGCTGGCGGTTGAAATAGAAGCCGTCTTCCGCAAGGTACGCATAGTCGCTACCGACCTGGATGATCGACTGCGCAGCGATAGTGCCACGCGCCTGTACGTCTTTCTTGAACGCGAACACAATAGAACTGCCCGGCTGCGGGATCATCAACTGTTCGGCGCGCTGCTGGATAATACGCTCCGCAGCACCACAGATGCCCATGACCGGCCCGCCATCGGCGAAAGTCTGAGTGTCCGCGTTTCCGGTGCTCCAATTGGTCGGCGCGTAGGTGTCGCACCACGCAATAGACGAGGTATCGCCGGTCAGCGCTCCAAGCACCAGATAAGCGCCGTGGACACCAATATAACGGGCGGCCGGCGGCGACCCGGCAACGGTTGCGAACGTGGTCCCAGCCTCGATTTCCAGTCGCTTTAGGCCGTCGTTGACGTTGGTCGCATAGAGGTAGCCGAGATAGGGCGCGAAGGACCAGTTTTCGTCGCTGTCCGGCCCCGTGTAGCCGGTCCCGGCTTCCGTCCAGCCGATAGGAACGGTTGACGTGTCGATTATGTAGAGCTTGTCGAGCGTGGCAGCGACAATGCGCCATCCGCCATCCAATGTCTGAAAGCTCACCGCGCCACGGCACGCTGCGGGCAGAGCGCCCGAATAAGCCGCCTTCGCCAGTGCCGGCCGGTAGCCGACCGCGCTCGGCAGCACATTGAGGATAGTCTCGCTGTTTCCGGTTTCTACCGTCGCAGCATCCGGGGCAAAGTCAGCGAATTTGAGGAACATCTATTGGGCCGCCTGTGATGCAGACCTGGACGTGCCCGGCGTCATCGCCGCCCCGAACGCCGCCGACTTCAGCCCTTCCAGCGCGCCCGTGTAGAGGCCATTGTATTTTGCAACACCATCAACATTGCTGGCCCATATTTCGGCCTGCTTTAGCGACGCCCATAGGTACACGTCAGGGTATTTCGTCAGAAGCCAATTCGTTGTTGCCGCGTCAGACAACGCCGCCGGATAGGCGTAATAGGTGATCCGTATATCGCTGGTAGTCAGCGGGTACATGTACAGCGACCCGCCGATGAGTGTGTAAAAGCTGGGCGGGCTGGAATCCCCATCCGGGTAGGCTTCATCGAGCCAATCTTGTGTTTTGTATTCCAGCCGCCGAGGCGCGCTCTCCCGCGCCTGCACGGTTATCATCGTCATGAAGTCGGTCGGCAGCGTGGCGGCTCCTGAGGATGGCGTAAGACTGGTTCTTGTAACCATCTCCCGCAGCCGCAGGCCGAACCGCGCCAGATCGCGCTTGATCTCCGCCTCGCCGAGGGCGATGAACTCAGCCTCACGCGCCGAAAAGTCGGTGCGCTCGGACCAGTTTTCCATGGCCGTCTTCAGTTGCGCATAGGTCGTGATGGCCATCTAGCCGATCCTGTAGATGTGCTTGCCGACATGGCCGGTGCCACGGCTCGCGTGCTGATCGACGAATAGCTTGTATCCGGCATTTCGAGCGTTCCGACATAGCCAGACGCTATCGTCCAGCGTCCCGGTATCGTGGGTCATAAAGCCGGACCACGGATAAGTCATCTTGCCGATCATCTCAGTCCGCATCAGCGTTAGTCCGAGGCCGCATTGCAGCACCTCGACAATGCCCTCGCCAACCTTTACCGGGTTGCCGTCCATGTCCTTGGCAATCGACTTGTTGGGGGGGAGCCTGGTGAGATAGTCGGCGGCGACAAAAACGAGGTCGCGACTGATCAGCGACCAGACCACTTCGGGCCGGAACTGCATGTCGGTATCACACCACAGGATGTGCGTGGCCAGCTTATCGAGTGCGTCCCGGATCAGATCATTCCGCCCATCGCTGGCAATCGACCCATCGGAGCGGATCAGGCGAATGGATTCCAGCTTTCCAGATACGGCAAGATCGACCATCGTCAGCGCCAGCGAGGCCCCGAACTCCGCCTCCCAGCGATCATAGGTCGGAACGCAGATGGCCAGCTTCATGCCGTCCGCAACCACTTCCAATCCGGATCGTTCAGCTTTCGACGGATCATCCTGGTGAACTCTTCCTTCGGCAGGCCGAGGTAGTCCACTCCGTCTTCCTTGCACCACCGCTCCATAATGATAACGGGGATGCTGGCAATATGCCGGCCCCAATCTGACTTCTGCGGCATGGTCTGCAACAGCTTGTTGTTCTCGATGATCGGCTCGGCATCCTGGACGCTCTCAATGGTAAATGTGCCATCAGCGTGCGGATGAAAGCTGGTGCGAACTTCGCTCATGGCCGCTATTCAAAACAGAGTGCGTAGAGCGTCGCCGTACCAGTGGGGGCGCCGGTCTTAGTCCAGGTCAACGTGAAACCGTCGGCGTCGTAAGATGCGACCACTGCCTGTTGCAGGCTACCAGATACAGTTACCGCGATGATGGCATCCCCGCTGGGATAGAACGTGTCAACCACAAGGCTAGAGACAGCACCGTCAGCAAGGTCATTGCCAACCATGCCCCAAGCGCCAACCCCGGAGCTGACCGCGCCCATGAATATGATCGCCCGCGGCTTGAACCCCACGCCGGTGACAGCCTGGCTGCCCGTGGCGGTCGACAGATCGTAGGTGAAGGCGGCAACCTTCGATCGCGGCGCGGCGAACCGCTGGACAACGGAAGGCATATCTAACCCTCCTGCCTGATCTTAAGCCTGAATGTCACGGTCTCAAGGCTCGCCGGCGTATAGGCGTTCTTGACCTTCACCAAAGTGTAAAGATCGCGTCCGGCGACCGTCGTGAATGCCATATCGATGGCCACGACATGAACCACGCTGTTCGACGCCTGTGAGACCATCGTGAACGGAACGATGCCGACCAGAAACAGCGCATGGGCATCGGAAAGAGCGAAGGCGGCGTTGTCGGCCACCGCCGTCACTGGACTGTCAAACAGCCATAGCTCGCCCTGTAACGGCGTCGCTGGCCCGTTGGTCGATATGACCACCATGTCGGTAATGACGCCGCTAAGGTCCGCCGCGCCGGCCGCGTCCGTCAGTATGCCAAACTCAACAGCCACCGCCGACAGAACATCGTCGACGGCGTAAGCGGTTGTGTCGGCCGGCCGGATGATGGACAGCGAGCGGGTGACAAACCGCGGCGCTCGCCATCCGACAACAGAGGTCTTGATCATGGGCTACGCGTCCACCTCTTCCCAGAACATGCCGCCGACCACCGAAATGGCGGTCGTCAGGTAGCC
>JAUSIF010000021.1 GCA_030648135.1 Xanthobacteraceae bacterium | reverse complement strand
AAGGAGCTGCTCGCCGGCGCCGACGTGGCCGAGCTCGGCCGCATCCTTACGCGCTACCGCACCTCGCTCTATCCGGACCGGGTGACGATCGATCTCGCATCCGCGCGCCGCGTCGCCGAAAGCCTGAAAATCGCGGGCCTGGTTAAAGCCGACGCCGATGTCAGCGGCCTGCACGACACCACCATTGTGGGGGGCTGACCCCTTGCGCGTTCGCGATCTCTCGCTCTCCTATGGCGGCGAGCCGGTTCTGGTGGGCGTTAGCCTGCAGGTCGGCAAAGGCCAATATGTCAGCCTCGTCGGCCCTTCGGGCTCCGGCAAATCGAGCCTGCTCCGCGCCGTCATCGGGCTGCACAAGCCCTCGGCCGGCAGGGTCGAATTCGAGTGCGCACCCGCCGACGTCGGCATCCTGTTCCAGGACGACGCGCTGCTGCCCTGGCGCACCGCGCGCGACAATGTCGCGCTCGGCCTGGGCTTCCGCGGCATGGAGCGCGGCAAGGCGCTCGCCGAAGCCGAGGCCTGGCTGGCGCGGTTCGGGCTTTCCGGTCTCGGCGACCGCTATCCGAGCCGGCTCAGCGGCGGCCAGCGCAAACGCGTGGCGCTGGCGCAGGTGCTGGCGCTCAAGCCGAAATTTCTGCTGATGGACGAGCCCTTCGCCTCGCTCGATGCCATCGTACGCGCGCGCATCAGCCAGGAGCTGGTCGAACTGGTCGAACGCGAGCGCATCAGCGTGCTGCACGTCACCCACGATCTCGAAGAGGCGATCGCGCTCTCCGACACGGTCCATCTGTTGTCGCAGGGTCCGCGCGCGCGCATCACGCAACACTATCCGGTGCCGATCCCGCGCCCGCGCCAGCTGGTGCGCGCGCACATGCATCCCGCCTTCGCGCCGCTCCTGGAACGGCTCTGGCGCGACCTCTCCCGCGAGGTTGATACCGATTCGCGGGCCGAGGCGGCATGATGTTGAATCCGAAGCGAGCCTGGATCCGCCAACTCGTCGCGCTTGCGATCTTGCTCGCGCTGTGGGAAGCGGCCGGCCGCGCCGGACATCTCAACCCGCTCTATATGCCGATGCCGAGCAGCATCTGGGGCGCGCTGGTCGAGCTGTTTTCCGGCAGCCGCATCTGGATCCATATGGAAGCGACCTTCACCGCCGCGCTGGTCGGGCTCGCGCTCGGGATTGTCGTGGGCATCGTGCTCGGCGTCGTCGCCGCCCTCGTGCCGGTCATCGCCGAACTACTCGAGCCGGTCATGCTGCTCTTGAACGCGGTGCCGCGGGTGATCCTGGCGCCGCTGTTCGTGATCTGGCTCGGCATCGGGCTCGCCTCCAAGGTGGCGCTCGCCTTCATCCTGGTCGCGGTCGTGATCTTCTTCACCGTCTTCACCGGCATCAGGCAGGTCGACCGCAGGCTGGTGGAGCGCATCGTGACGCTGGGCGGCGACCGCTCTGCGCTGTTGCGTCACGTCTATCTGCCTTCGGTCACGGCCTGGGTGCTCGGCAATCTCAAGGTCGTGGTCGGCTTCGCTTTCACCGGCGCGGTGGTCGGCGAGTTCGTCGCCGCCAGCCGCGGCCTCGGCTATTTGCTTTCCTTCGCCCAGAGCACGTTCAACCCCGCGCTGATGATGGCGCTGGTGCTGTTGATCATGGTGGTCGTGCTGGTCATTTTCGGTCTGGCCAGCCGGCTCGAAAAACGCCTGCTGCGCTGGAATTGAACGACAAAAGATGACCGCCATTTGCCGGGAAGCCTGCTGCAGCGTAACGCCGCGCGTCAGCGTCGCCGAATTGTTCGACCGCGGCTTCCGCCGCAATCATGCCGAGCCGCTTTCCATCGCAGGGGCGCCGTGCGCCGATGCCGAAGGCAACTCGGCGCGCTACAGCCTGGAGCTCGCGGGCGGCAAGCTGGCGGCGATCGGCTTCCGGGCGACGAGCTGCGCGACGCTGATCGCCTATTGCGAACTGATCGCCGAGATGGTTCCCGGATTCAGCATCGAGATCGCCGAAGGGCTTTCGGCGCGGGATCTGATCGAGGCGCTCGCGGGCGTGCCCGAGTTCAAGCAGCCGCGCGCCGCTTTGGCCGTCGCGGCGTTCCGCGCGGCACTCACTGAGGCCCGTTCACGTCAATGACTTCACGGGGGATGAGCCAATGAAAGTCGCCTATATCTTCGCCACCTCGCGCCATACCGTCTCCTACGTGCTCGGAAAAATGATTCTCCCGCAGCTCGAGGAAGGCCGGCACGGCGCTGCGGTCGCCGGCATGTTCTTTTTCGAGGACAACAACTACGTGCTAGTGAAGGGCAATCCGATCGGCGAGCGCCTGCACAAGATCGCCAAGAAGAACGGCATCCTGCTGATGGGCTGCGACCAGTGCTGCTACGAGCGCGAGATCGCCGACAAGCTGTTCGACGGCGTGCCGATCGGCTGCTTCCCCGATCTCTACAAGGCGCTCTCGGGCAACATGCCGGATCAGGTGATTACGCTCTGAATCCCCCGTCGTCCCGGACGCCGCGAAGCGGCGATCCGGGACCGTGCGCCGCTTACGCCCGCTGGTCACGGTCCCGGCTCTCGCTTCGCTCGGCCGGGACAGACGATCATGCGATCAGCCTAAACCACTCCTCCTCGCTGAGCACTTTGACGCCGAGCTGTTTCGCCTCGGCGAGCTTCCCGCCTGCACCGGGTCCGGCAACCACGTAGTCGGTTTTCTTCGACACCGAGCCCG
>JAUSIF010000018.1 GCA_030648135.1 Xanthobacteraceae bacterium | reverse complement strand
CCGTAAATATTGTAGAGACTTGCACACGATTTAATCACAGGCAGAGGAGGGGGTGATTGCGCCGCTGTGTAAAGCGAGCATCGGCAAAGTAATATCGGTTCCAGCTTAGCCTTCGAAGTAACTGTATACTTCAGGCAGGCTCGCGTTGAGATCATGTCGGAAACGACAACCGCCCTGGCCGCAAGGACGGGGCGAATCGTGCTATCGCGCATTTCAGGCACGGCATTCATAGCATCGAACCATGTGCGGCCGCTTCGTCATCATATCTACGCCGGAGACGCTGCTGAGACTGCTTGGCTTTGTGGAGCGGCCGAATTTCCCGCCGCGATACAACGTGGCGCCGACCCAGCCGGTTCCGATCGTGCGGCTCGTGGCTGGAAAGCGGCGTTTCGCGCTGGTGCACTGGGGGCTGATCCCGTCCTGGGTCAAGGACCCGAGGGAATTCGCGCTCCTCATCAATGCGCGCATCGAGGGCCTGACCGACAAACCGTCGTTCCGCGCGGCGGTGAAGCGGCGGCGCTGCCTGGTGCCGGCCGACGGCTTCTATGAGTGGCAGAAGGCGGGAAAGGCGAAGCGGCCCTTTTTCATTCGCCCGCGCGCGGGCGGCCCGATCGCCTTCGCCGGATTGTGGGAGACCTGGGCCGACCGCGACGGCGGCGAGATCGACACCATGGCGATCGTGACCTGCGCGGCGAACAAGACGCTCGCGCCGATCCACGACCGCATGCCGGCGATCGTTGCGCCGAAAAATTTCGACGCCTGGCTCGATGCGGAAAAAGTGGAAGCAAAAACCGCGATCGCGCTCTTGGGCCCCGCGCCCGACGATCTGCTCGAGGTTCAGGAGATTTCCACGCGCGTGAACAATGCGCGGAACGACGGCCCGGAACTGATCGCGGCGGTCACGGCAGGCTCATCAGCGCGCGGCTAAAGCTGCAGCATGCGCCCAAGCTCGATCCGTCCTGATCGTCGGGATTATTTCTGCGCGAAAGCCCAGACCGCGACCGGGAAATTCGGCTCGTTCCGGAGCGAACCAAAGAAGCCGCGCATGGGCCACCAAGTGCCCCAGAAATGCCGCCAAATATAGGAGCGGTTGCCCCAGCTCGACGACACGATCTTGCTCTCGTCGAACCCGCATTCCGAAAGAAAGTAGCGGATTCCCTCGGCCGACCAGCGACAACAATCGAGCGGCGCCTGATGCAGCCGCACCATGAACGGGGTCGCCATCAGGAAATAGCCGCGCGGCGCCAGCATGGCGTGGACGTTGCGTGCGGCCCGATAGGGATATTTCACGTGCTCGAACACCTGGTCCGCGATGATGAGATCGAATTTCTGCCCGAGCACATCCCGGCAGATATCAAATTCGGGATATTGCACCACGGTGAAATGCTTGAAGCCCAATTCGCCGAAATGCTGGGGCGACGAGATCGCGAGCACCCGCGTCGTGTCGCGATCGAACTTGGCAAGGAAGCGGTCGCAATCCTCATACAGCGAGATGCGATACCAGTCACGGCCGTCATAGCCGAACCCGCGGAGTAGCGGCACCAGCGCGTGCTTGCACGCGCGAAGAAACCGGTAAAGCTTGTGGGCGGGTTCGATCATCGGCGGCCTCCAGACGATCCGGGATTTCTGCGCTGAAAATCGCCGAAACGCGCCGCGACGCAACGGAATCTTGAATCGAGGGTTAATCTGTTAGGCATTCGCCGGATGAACGCCGGAACACTCGACTCGCTATAGCTTCACAGCACCTTGCCGGGATTGAGGATGCCGTTGGGATCGAGCGTGCGCTTGATCGCGCGCATGAGCTCAAGCTCGACCGGGTCCTTCACCGTGGGCAATAGATCGCGCTTGAGGAGCCCGATGCCGTGTTCGGCGGCGATCGAGCCGCCGAAACGCGCGACCACGCCGTGCACGATGGCATTGACCTCGTCCCAGCGCGCCACGAACGCCGCTTTGTCGGCGCCCACCGGCTGGCTGAAATTCAGATGAATATTGCCGTCGCCGAGATGGCCGAACGGCACCGGCCGCGCGCCGGGGATGCGCTGCAAGACCGCGGCGTTTGCCTCCGCGATGAAAGCGGGCACCGCCGCCACCGGCACCGAGACGTCGTGCTTGATTGAGCCGCCTTCGGGCTTCTGCAGATCGGAGAGCGAGGTGCGCAGCCGCCAGAAGGCCGAGCGTTGGGCCTCGCTCGCGGCCAAGGCGGCGTCGCGCACCGGGCCCTTTTCGCCGCCCGCGGCGAGCAGGTCTTCGAGCACCGCGCGCAGATTCTTCTCCATTGGCGAGGAAAGCTCGATCAGCACGTACCAGGGATGCGCCTCGCCCAGCGGATCGCGCGCGCCCGGCAGATGCTTCAGCACGAATTCCATGCCGATGCGCGGCATCAGCTCGAAGGCGGTGACCGCGGCGCCGGCGCGCGCTTGCGCGAGGCCGAGCAGCGCCAACGCATCGGCGGGGCTGTTCACGCCCACGAAGGCGGTCTCGACCGCGCGCGGCGCCGGAAAAAGCTTCAGCACCGCTGTGGTGATGATCCCGAGGGTGCCTTCCGAGCCGATGAAGAGATGGCGCAGATCATAGCCGGTGTTGTCCTTCTTGAGCTTGCGCAGGCCGCGCCAGATGCGCCCGCCGGCGAGCACCACTTCGAGCCCGAGCACGAGATCGCGCGCGACGCCGTAGGACAGCGCCTGGGTGCCGCCGGCATTGGTGGCGAGATTACCGCCGATGGTGCAACTGCCCTCGGCGCCGAGCGAGAGCGGAAACAGGCGGTCGCGCTCGGCGGCGGCGGCTTGCGCGCGCGCCAGCACCACGCCCGCCTCGCAGGTCATCGAGTTGGTGGCGAGATCGATCTCGCGGATGCGGTCGAGCCGGGTGGTGACGAGCACGACCGCGTTGTCGTCGAACGCGATTTGTCCGCCGACCAAACCGGTATTGCCGCCCTGCGGCACCACCGGCGTCTTCGTTTCCTGCGCGAGCTTGAGGACAGCCGCGACTTCTGCGGTCGAGGCGGGCTTCAGCACCAGGCTAGCGCGGCCCTGATAGAGATCGCGCTGCTCGTGCAGATAGGGCGCCTGTCCGGCCGGATCGCGGATCGCATGCTTGTCGCCGACGATCTTGGCGAAGCGGTCGATGAGGACGGGCGCCAGCTTGGCGGCGGGCTTGTTCATGACTGGAGTCTATCCGAAAACGGAAATCATACCCGCCCCGCCGCCGCGCGCGCGAGCCGGTCGCGGATCGCCTCGCCGAGCCCCTTGGCCGGGATCGGCGCCACCGCGATGCTGGCGGCGCCCGAGGCATCGAGCGCGCGCAGATGCGCGAACAGATTGGCCGCCGCCTCGATGAGATCGCCCTGCGGCGAAAGGTCGAGCAACTTGACCGCGCGCTCGGCATGGCGGGGCCGGCTGGGCCCGAAGGCGAGCAGCGCCTCGCCCGGGCGCACTTCTTCGACGTCGAGACGCAGCCGCGCCCGCGTCGCGTAATGGGAGGGAAGCCG
>JAUSIF010000004.1 GCA_030648135.1 Xanthobacteraceae bacterium | reverse complement strand
GCCATCACAGCACCTCCGGGGCGAGCGACATGATCTTCATGTGGTCTTTGACGCCGCGCATATCTGCGCGCATCACCTCGCCGGTGCGGCACGCCTTCTCTCGGCCGGTGAGCACCACGACCTTGTCGCCCTTGCGGATCTTGGCGGCCATCTAGAGCACCTCCGGCGCGAGCGACATGATCTTCATGTGGTTCTTCGCGCGCAGCTCGCGCGGCACCGGGCCGAAGATGCGGGTGCCGATCGGCTCGTTCTGGGCGCTGATCAGCACCGCCGCGTTGCGGTCGAAACGGATCGCAGAGCCGTCGGACCGGCGGATGTCCTTGCGGATGCGCACCACCACTGCTTTCAAGACTTCGCCCTTCTTCACGCGGCCGCGCGGAATCGCCTCCTTCACCGAGACCACGATGACGTCGCCGATGGTGGCGTATTTGCGCTTGGAGCCGCCGAGCACCTTGATGCACATGACGCGGCGCGCGCCGGAATTATCCGCCACGTCCAAGTTGGTCTGCATCTGAATCATGACGCATTACCTTCCATTCCGCCGCCGGCGCGCCGGCGCGTCGAATTCCACCGCCGGTTCACTTTCCGGCCGTCTTGCCGCCCTCGACCACGATCCAGCGCTTCAGCTTGGAGATCGGCCGGTGTTCCTCGATCCGTACCTGATCGCCGACCTTGCAGGCGTTGTTCTGGTCGTGGGCGTGATATTTCTTCGTGCGCCGCACCGTCTTCTTCAGGAGCGGATGGGTGAAGCGGCGCTCGACCCGCACCACCACCGTCTTGTCCTGCTTGTCGCTGATCACGACGCCCATGAGCACGCGTTTCGGCATCGACCTACCTCACTTGCCCTTGGCCGCCGCGGCGGCTCGTTTTTCGCGCGCGATCGTTTGCATGCGCGCGATGTCCCGGCGCACCACCCGCACGCGCGTGGTGTTCTCGAGCTGACCCGTCGCCTTCTGGAAGCGCAAATTGAACTGCTCCTTCTTGAGTTTCAGCACCTCGTCGTCGAGTTGATCGACGGTCATGGCGCGTACATCCCCGGCTTTCATCTCACGCTCCCCGCTCAGATGATGCGCGCGACGAAGCGCGTTTTGATCGGAAGCTTGGCGGCGGCGAGCCGAAACGCCTCGCGCGCGGTCGCCTCGTCCACGCCGTCGACCTCGAACATGATCCGCCCCGGCTTCACCCGCGCCGCCCAGAACTCGGGCACGCCCTTGCCCTTGCCCATGCGCACCTCGACCGGCTTCTTGGAGATCGGCACGTCGGGGAAGATGTTCACCCACACCCGCCCCGACCGCTTCATGTAATGGGTGATGGCGCGCCGCGCCGCCTCGATCTGGCGCGCGGTCACGCGAGCGGGCTCGACCGCCTTCAAGCCGTATTGGCCGAAGGCGAGCTCGTTGCCGCTGGTGGCATGGCCGTGAATGCGGCCCTTGAATGCCTTGCGGAACTTGGTGCGGCTCGGTTGCAGCATGGGTCACTCTCGTTCGATTTCGTTTCAGGCCGCGTCGCGCCGCGGCCGGCCGCTGGAGGCTTCGCTCTCGGCCAGACGCTTGTCCTGCGCCATCGGGTCATGCTCGAGAATCTCGCCCTTGAAGATCCACACCTTCACGCCGCAGGTGCCGTAGGTGGTGAAGGCGGTGGCGGTGCCGTAGTCGACGTCGGCGCGCAGCGTGTGCAGCGGCACCCGGCCCTCGCGGTACCATTCCATGCGCGCGATCTCGTTGCCGCCGAGCCGGCCCGAGCAATTGATGCGGATGCCGCCGGCGCCCAGCCGCATCGCCGACTGCACCGCGCGCTTCATGGCGCGGCGGAAGGCGACGCGGCGCTCGAGCTGCTGGCCGATCGATTCCGCCACCAAATGCGCGTCGAGCTCGGGCTTCCTGATCTCGACGATATTGATGATGACCTCGCTGTCGGTCATTTTGGTGACGGCTTTGCGCAGCTTGTCGATGTCGGCGCCCTTCTTGCCGATGACGACGCCGGGCCGCGCCGAATGGATGGTGACCCGGCACTTCTTGTGCGGCCGCTCGATCACGATCTTGGACACCGCCGCCTGCTTCAACTGCTGCATCAGCCAGCCGCGGATCTTGATGTCCTCGTGCAGGAGGCGCGAGTATTCGCCCTTGCGGGCGAACCAGCGCGAGTTCCAGGTGCGGTTGATGCCGAGCCGAAGCCCGATCGGATTGACCTTCTGACCCATCAGGCTTTCTCCTCCACCTCACGCACGACGATGGTGAGGTTCGAAAACGGTCTCATCACCCGCGCCATACGGCCGCGCCCACGCGCATTGAAACGCTTGATCACCAGCGCCTTGCCGACATAGGCCTCGGCGACCAAGAGATCGTCGACGTCGAGGTCGTGATTGTTCTCGGCATTGGCGATCGCGGATTCCAGGCACTTTTTGACATCCTTGGCGATGCGCTTCTTCGAAAACTGCAGATCGGCGAGCGCGGAGGCCACCTTCTTGCCGCGAATGAGCGTGGCGACGAGGCCGAGCTTCTGTGGGCTCACGCGCAGCATGCGTGAAACCGCCTTGGCCTCGTTTTCCTTGAGCACTCGTGCCCGTGCCGGCTTGCCCATCGCGTTCTCTCTCAACTCTTCTTGCCGGCCGCGGGTGCGGCCGCCGGTGCGGCGACTGGCGCGCCCGGCGCGGCACCGGAGGCGCCGCCCGAAGCGCCGGCGGACTCCGCCTCGGCGCGCTGCTTGGCGGTACGGATGCCGGAATGGCCGTGGAAGGTGCGGGTCGGCGAGAACTCGCCGAACTTGTGGCCGACCATTTCCTCGGTCACATGCACCGGGATGTGCTTAGTGCCGTTGTGGACGCCGAAGGTGATGCCGACGAACTGCGGCAAGATGGTCGAGCGCCGGCTCCAGATCTTGATCATTTCCGAGCGGCCCGAGGCGCGCGCGGCATCCACCTTCTTCAAGAGATAGCCGTCGACGAACGGGCCTTTCCAAACCGAGCGGGCCATGATCACTCCACCTTTTTCCGCGCGTGGCGGCTGGATACGATGAATTTGGCGGTGCGCTTGTTCTTGCGCGTCTTCTTGCCCTTGGTCGGGAAGCCCCACGGCGTCACCGGATGGCGCCCGCCCGAGGTGCGGCCCTCGCCGCCGCCGTGCGGGTGATCGACCGGGTTCATCGAGACGCCGCGGTTATGCGGCATCCACCCCTTCCAGCGATTGCGGCCCGCCTTGCCGATCGAGATGTTCATGTGATCGGGATTGGAGACCGCGCCCACGGTCGCGAAACAGCGCCCGTTGACCAGCCGCTGCTCGCCCGATTTGAGCCGCAAGATGCAATAGTCCTGGTCGCGGCCGACGATCTGCACGTAGGTGCCGGCCGAACGCGCCAGCTGCCCGCCCTTGCCGATCTTGAGCTCGACATTATGGACGATGGTGCCGACCGGAATGTTCTCCAGCGGCATCGCATTACCCGGCTTCACGTCGACGTTCTCGCCGGCGACCACGGTGTCGCCGGGGCCGAGGCGCTGCGGCGCGAGGATATAGGAGAGCGCGCCGTCGGAATATTTCACCAGCGCCAGGAACGCGGTGCGGTTGGGATCGTATTCCAGCCGCTCGACCGTGGCCGGCGCGTCGCGCCTCGAGCGCTTGAAGTCGACGAGACGCAGCGCGCGCTTATGGCCGCCGCCGCGGAAGCGCACGGTGATGCGGCCCAGGTTGTTGCGGGCGCCGGTGCCGATCTTTCCCTGGGTGAGAGCCTTGACCGGTTTGCCCTTCCATAGCCCGGCGCGGTCGACGAGCACGAGCTGGCGCAGGCCGGGCGTCGCGGGCTTGTAGGTCTTGAGCGCCATGCTGCCTCTCCCCCGCCTCAGAGCCCGGTGGTCACGTCGATGGAGTGACCTTCCTCGAGGGTCACGATCGCTTTCTTGAAGTCGCCCTGGAAGCCGCGCACGCCCCGGAAGCGTTTGGTTTTTCCCTTTTTGACCAAGGTGTTGACGCCCTTCACCTTCACATTAAAGAGCTTCTCGACCGCTTCCTTGATCTCCGGCTTGCTGGCACCGAGCGCCACCCGGAACACGACCTGATTGTGCTCCGATACTTTGGTCGCCTTCTCGGTCACCACCGGCGCGAGGATCACGTCGTAATGGCGCGGGTCCATCGGACCCGCCGCCGAGGCGGCCTTGGCCTCGGTTTTGGTTTTGGTTTTGGCCTTGGCTTTGGCCTTGGCGGCGTTCTTGCTCATTTCAGTCGCGCCTCCAATTGATCGAGCGCGGCCTTGGTGAGCACGAGCTTGGTGCGCCGCAGGATGTCATAGACATTGATGCCGGCGACCGGCAGCACGTCGATCTGCGGCAGGTTGCGGGCGGCGAGACCGAAATTCTTCTCGATCTCGGCACCGTCGATGACGAGCGCGTTCAACAGGCCGAGCTTCTCGAAATTCTTGGCGAGCGTCTTGGTCTTGGGCTCGCCCAGCTTCGCCTCGGCAAGCACGATCAAATCGGAGCTCTTGGCCTTGGCCGACAGCGCATGTTTGAGCGCGAGCGCGCGCATCTGTTTGGTGAGATCGACCGCGTGGCTGCGCACCTGCGGGCCGAACGACCGGCCGCCGCCGCGAAAAAGATTGGCGCGCGCCGAGCCATGGCGGGCGCCGCCGGTGCCTTTCTGCGCGTACATCTTCTTGCCGGTGCGCCAGATCTCGGCGCGGTTCTTCACCTTGTGGGTGCCGGCCTGGCGCTTGGCGAGCTGCCAGTTGACGCAACGATGCAGGAGATCGGGGCGCGGCTCCAGACCGAAGATCGCGTCCGAAAGCTTGACCGATCCGGCCTTCTTGCCGTCGAGCGAGTGCACGGGGATTTCCATCACTTCTTCCCCCCGCCCTTCGGTTTCGACTTGCCCTTGGCGGCCGGCGCCTTGGTCTTGGTCTCAGGCTTGGGCACGGCTTTGGGTTCCGCTTTCGCTTCAGCCTTCGGCGCCGGTTTGGCTTCGGCCTTTGGCTCGGGCTTCGCCTCGACCGGTGCCGCACCGGGCTCGCGGAAGGCACCGGGCTTCGGCGCTTCCTTGGGCAGCGGCCGCTTCACCGCGTCGCGCACCTGGATCCAGCCGCCCTCGGCGCCCGGCACCGCACCCTCCAGCAACAAGAGCCCGCGGGCGGGATCGGTGCGCACGACCTTGAGATTCTGCGTGGTCACGGTGACGTTGCCCATCTGGCCCGGCATGCCCTTGTTCTTGAAGGTCTTGCCGGGATCCTGGCGTCCGCCGGTCGAACCGATCGAGCGATGCGAGACCGACACGCCGTGGGAGGCGCGCAAGCCGCCGAAATTCCACCGCTTCATGCCGCCGGCAAAACCCTTGCCGATCGAGGTGCCGGTGACATCGACGAACTGGCCGACCACGAAATGATCGGCCGTGATCTCGGCGCCGACCGGGATGAGCGCGTCGGCGCTGACGCGGAACTCGATGAGCTTCTTCTTGGGCTCGACCTTGGCGGCGGCGAAATAACCGCGCATCGGCTTCGACACGTTCTTGACCTTGCGCTTGCCGGCGCCGAGCTGCAGCGCCACATAGCCGTTCTTCTCGATGCTGCGGTGGCCGACCACCTGGCAATGATCGAGCAGGAGCACCGTGACGGGCACGTGCTCGCCCGCATCCGTGAAGATGCGGGTCATGCCGAGTTTCTGGGCGATCACGCCGGAACGCATTTTCGTCTCTGTCCTGTTCCCTTGCTCAGAGCTTGATCTCGACGTCGACGCCGGCGGCAAGATCGAGCTTCATCAGCGCATCGACCGTCTGCGGCGTCGGATCGACGATATCGAGGAGCCGCTTGTGGGTGCGCATTTCGAACTGCTCGCGGCTCTTCTTGTCGATGTGCGGGCTGCGGTTGACGGTGAACTTCTCGATCCGCGTCGGCAGCGGAATCGGCCCGCGCACCTGCGCGCCGGTACGCTTGGCCGTCGCCACGATCTCCTTGGTGGAGGCGTCGAGAATGCGGTGATCGAACGCCTTCAAGCGGATCCGGATGTTCTGGCCGTTCATTTTCTTCTCTTTCTTCCGTCATGGCCGGATTGGTTCCGGCCATCCACGTTCTTGCTCACTTCCCTCTCCCAATGGGGAGAGGTGAAGTTTCATTCGATGATCTTCGCTACCACTCCTGCACCAACAGTTCTTCCACCTTCGCGGATGGCGAAGCGCAGCTTCTCCTCCATCGCGATCGGCACGATCAGCTGCACCGTCATGGACACGTTGTCGCCCGGCATCACCATCTCCGTGCCCGCAGGCAGTTCCACCACCCCGGTCACGTCCGTGGTCCGGAAGTAAAACTGCGGCCGGTAATTGGTGAAGAACGGCGTGTGC
>JAUSIF010000260.1 GCA_030648135.1 Xanthobacteraceae bacterium | reverse complement strand
TGCGCGGCATATGCCCAAACGCACAATATATCCGAGAAATAGGAAACCTGGACGACGGTCATCTGATCGGCTCCCTCTAACCGACATTCCCCGGATGGCCTGGGTCCCAAGCGTCAAAGCAGCCATCACTGCGTGACAGTTACGCGACATCCACCATTTTGTGGCGGATGTCGCTATCTTTCCTCGGCTTACTTCATCATGCCCTTGGCTTTTTCCATTTGCATCGCGCAGCCCTTCTCATCCTTCTTCGCCATCATGTCCTTGGCCATGCCCATCTCCTTCATGACCGCTGCCTTCTTGGTGGCGTCTGTCATCTTCATCATGGAATCGTTCGCTGTCTTCATGCTTGCCTCGGAGCAATTCACGCTCGACTTAGCACCGGGGGCTTGCGCAAGGGCCGGGGCAGCCGCCAGCAACGCGGCGGCAAGAGCGGCACAAGCGAGCGGATGAGTCATTTTCATTGGTGGTTCCTCATGACGGATATTCATGATCGATTGATCAGAACCTAATGAAACGCCCCGGTCACTAGTTTGGTTCCACGAAATTGCATTATCCGGAAGCGTTGATCGAAAAAGAGAGGAAATTCAATTGTTTAGTGATGGCTACATTCTCTCTTGGTAAGGGAGCGGTCGTAAGTTCAATCCTCACGAGGTTCCCCTCAACGGATTTTAAGTCCCTTACGTCTACGCATCGCCACTGAGGTCCGCTTAGGGTCAATACCGGAAATTCAAACTGAGACGTTACCAGCCTTGGGGGGCGGACATGGGCCCATGGCCGCAGAACGAACGCGCAGGCGGCGGCGAGCCTCGTTTCTCGCAAAAAAACCGCCATATTGCGCTTCAAATCCTTGATCTTGCGCAATGCGAATGAAGTATCAAAAAGCGATACATGCGCTGGCATCCTAAAGCGTGGCCGCAGGCCCATGTCCGCAGCAGAGCTTTATAAATATTTCCGGCCGGTCCTGGTCGCGTTCCCGGCGGCGGGCCTCGTTCTCGGCTTGGCGGCGCAATTCTCCGGCTGGAGCGCATGGTCCGGATGGATCTGGGGCGTCGCCACGCTTCCGGTTCTGATCGCATTGCTGGTCGAGATCGTCACCAGCCTGCGGCGCGGCGATATCGGGCTCGATATCGTCGCCGCCTTGGCCATGGCCGCGGCCCTCGTGTTCGGCGAATCCCTGGCCGCCGTCGTGGTCGCGCTCATGTACGCGGGCGGCCAATATCTCGAGAGCTTCGCCGAGCGCCGCGCCCGACGGGAGATGACGGCGCTGTTGTCGCGCGTGCCGCGAACGGCGATCCGCCACCGCAACGGCAGGCTCGAGGAAGTCGGCCTCGATACCGTCGCGCCCGGCGATCGCCTGATGGTTCGGCACGGCGACGTCGTCGCGGTCGACGGCACGATCGCCGAAGGTGTCGCGGTGCTCGATCAATCGGCGCTCACCGGCGAATCGCTGCCGGTCCAGCACAAGGTCGGCGGATCGGTTATGAGCGGATCGACCAATGTCGGCGCCGCCTTCGATCTCAAGGCGTCGCGGCGCGCGGCGGAGAGCACCTATGCCGCCATCGTCCGTCTGGTCGAGGCGGCCCAGCGCTCCAAGGCGCCGATGTCGCGGCTGGCGGACCGTTACGCCATGGTGTTTCTGGCGGTCACGCTTTTGCTGGCGGCAGCCGCCTGGTGGTTGACCGGAAACCCGATCCGCGCCGTCGCCGTGCTGGTGGTCGCGACGCCGTGCCCGCTCATCCTGGCGGTACCGGTGGCGATCGTGTCCGGCCTCTCGCGCGCCGCCAAGCAAGGCATCCTGATCAAGGGCGGCAAGGCGCTGGAGATGCTGGCGCGGGTGCGTTCGCTGGTCATCGACAAGACCGGCACGCTGACGCTCGGCCGGGCGCGCCTGATATCGACCTACGTCGCCGACAACCTGTCCGACGATGAAATCTTGCAAATCGCGGCGTCGCTCGAACAGGCTTCGCAGCACGTCATCGCGCAGACCATCGTCGCCGAGGCGCAAAACAAGGGTCTCGATCTCGCGGTGCCCGCCGAAGTCAAGGAAACGCCGGGCGAAGGGATCGAGGGGCGCGTCGACGGCCGCCGCGTGATCGTCGGCGGAATCCGCTTCGTGGCGGCGAAGATCGCGCAATCGCCCTCCTCGCTCGCGCCGAAGCGGGCGCCCGGCGCCATCGCGGCCGCGGTTGCGATCGACGGAAAATTCGCCGGCGTGCTGATACTCGCCGACGAGCTGCGGGCGGGAACGCAAGCGCTGCTTCAGGATCTGCGGGAATTGGGCATCGACCGCATCGTGCTGGCGACCGGCGATAGACACGAGGTCGCCGAGACCATCACCGCCGGCCTCTCCATCGACGTCGTGAGATCGGAGCTGACGCCGGACCAGAAGATTCTGGTGGTCTTGTCCGAGCGAAAGTACGGGCCGGTGATGATGATCGGCGACGGCGTCAACGACGCCCCGGCGCTGGCCGCCGCCGATCTCGGGCTCGCCATGGGCGCCAGGGGTGCTGCGGCCTCCGCCGAGGCGGCCGACGTGGTGCTCCTGGTCGATCAACTCGATCGCGTCGTGCCGGCGATCCGGATCGCGCGGCGCTCGCGCTCGATCGCGCTGCAAAGCGTCTATGCCGGCATCGGGCTTTCGATGGTCGCCATGGTGGCGGCGGCGCTGGGATACATCACGCCCGTGCAAGGCGCTCTTTTGCAAGAAGTGATCGACGTGGCGGTGATCCTGAATGCGTTGCGGGCACTGCACGACCGGGCGCATATCTCGATCGCGCCACGGGCGCCTTGAGCAAAGGCCCTTGCTCGCCGCCGATATTTCGCTATTCTCGCAGCCGCGACCAAGGGGATGGGGTCCCCCAAAACCGCCGAGAGGCTAATGACTCCTGCCGCATAACCGCGGTGGGAGTTCCGTGCGAACCCGCCGTGAGCGGGTTTTTTGTTGCCCGCAGTCCATGCACGTAGCGACGTTCGGAGATGACCATGACCAGCGTCTGGACCCTCGCCGCCCTTTGGTTTTCCCTCGCGCTGTTCGCGAGCCTCTGTTCGATCTGGCTGCGCCTATCGACCGCGCTCGTCGAGATCATCGTCGGCACCGGCGCCGCCTGGCTCCTCGGCATGCTGTTCGG
>JAUSIF010000390.1 GCA_030648135.1 Xanthobacteraceae bacterium | reverse complement strand
CTCATCAACCCGGCCGACTGGATGTCGCTCGCGCTCATCGGCGGCGCGGCGGTGATGGCGCTGCTGCACAACGAGTTCAAGTGGAAGGGCACGACCCCCGAACTCGCGACGTGGGCGATCATCGGCGGCACGCTCATGGGCATCGGCTCGCGCCTGGGACTGGGCTGCAACGTGGGCGCGTTCTTCGTGCGCGTCTCCCAAGGCGACGTCTCCGGCTGGATGTTCGGGCTCGGCATGATCGGCGGGGCCTACCTGGGCGTGAAGTTCTTCAACTGGTGGACCGAAAGAAAGATGGCCAAGGAAATGGCCGCCTGCGGACTGTAATGCGTGATAACAGGAGGTGTGTTAACCAATGAAATTCGAAAAGAAGAGCGAGGGCGCGTACCTGCTGGACGTGAGCGGCTATGTCTGCCCGCACCCGCAGCTCTACACCAAGAAGGCGCTCGCGAAGATGCAGACCGGCGATGTCCTGGAGATCATCTTCGACAACCCGTCGTCGGGCGAATCCATCGCCGCCATGCTCGACATGACCGGCGATGAGGTGCTGGAGAAGAAAATGGAGCACGGCAAGTATGCCTGGAATATCAAGAAAGCGGCTCGGACATGAGGAGATAACGAATGAATAGGGGCCTGTGGATTGTGATCGTCGTGGTGAGTGTCTGGATCGGTTTCCTGCTTGGCTACAGTGTCGCCTCGCACACCGCCAAGCAGAGTGTCACGGCCGGGGCCCCGGCCGCCGAGGCCACGGCGGGCGCCGGCGGGTACGGACGCTGAATCAAGACAAGGAGGACAAACCGTGAACAACGTGCTTGTGGCAGTGGATAGCTCGAAAGGCAGCCGCGCCTGTGTCGAGGTTTGTGCGCGTCTGTTCGCCGACCGGCCGCCAACGACCGTGATCCTGGTGCACGTGGTGCAGTACGGCGGGCCGGCCGCGGCGGATGATCTCACCAGCGATGCGGAGCTGTCTGAACTGCGGGAGACGCTCGAGGGATCGCCGCAGCTGGAAGCGCTCACGGCGAAGGCCGAAGCGATGATCGCCACCCACCGGAAGTTTCTTGAGGAACACGGCTTGCGCGACTTGCGCACGGTGATCAAAACCGGGCGCCCCGCGGACGAAATCCTCCGGGCGGCGGCGGAATACAAGGCCGAGCTCATCATCATCGGCAACACGCGCAGCCTGATCAACAAGCTCCTGATGGGCGACGTGGCCAGGAAGGTGGAGCACGCGGCCACCGTTCCGGTACTGCTCGCGCGCTAGCCGCGGCCCGGTCAGCCCATGGGCAGCGAAACACTCGTTCTCGGCGGCGGTCTCGCGGGTTTGGCCGCGGCGGCGACGCTCGCCCGCGCCGGCCGGCCGGTGCGGGTGCTGGAGGCCGATAGCCGCGTCGGAGGACTCGCCCGAACCGTCGTCCACGACGGCTTCCGCTTCGATCTCGGCGGCCACCGGTTCTTTACCGATAACGCGCGCGTGGCCGCGTTTATGCACGCGCTGCTGGGCGATGAGTTGCTCACGGTGCGGCGCGCGAGCCAGATCCGGCTGCGTGGCCACTACATCGATTACCCCTTGCGGCCGGCGAATGCCCTGCGCGGCCTGGGCCCGGTCGCGGCCGCCCGCATCCTGGGCGATTATCTGCTGGCGCCGGCGCTACGCCGCTTTCGAAATGCGCCGCCCGTCTCCCTGGAGGACTGGGTGGTGCGGCACTTCGGCCGCACGCTGTTCAATCTCTATTTTAAGGAATACAGCGAGAAGGTCTGGGGCCTCGATTGCCGGAACATCAGCGCCGACTGGGTGGCCAAGCGCGTCCAGGGCCTGTCGCTCGGCAAGGCGTTGCGCGCGGCGTTGTCCGGATCCCGCCGCGCCGCGCCGCGCACCCTGGCACACGAGTTTCTCTATCCCCGGCTGGGCATCGGGCGGATCGCCGAGCGGCTGCAGGAGGAGATCGAGTCAAGCGGCCGGGTGCTGACCCAGGCGCAGGTGATACGGATAGACCACGACGCCGGCCGCATTACCCGTGTGGCCGCGCGCCACGGAACGCAGAGCGCGATCCATCCGGCGGAGGAAGTGGTGGCGAGCCTCCCGCTGCCCACCCTCGCGCGGTTGCTCCATCCCAAACCGCCGCCGGACGTGCTCGCGGCCGCCGCGCGACTGCGCTACCGCGACCTGGTTATCGTGGCCGTGATGCTCGATAGGCCGCGCGTGACCGATCAGACCTGGATTTATTTTCCGGAACAGGAAATCCCCTTCGGCCGGATCCACGAGCCGACCAACTGGAGCGCGGCCATGGCGCCGGCCGGCAAGACGCTGTTGGTCGCCGAGCACTTCTGCTTCCGGGGCGATGCGCTGTGGAACGCCGCCGACTCGCAGTTCGCCGCGAGCACGGTAGCGCATCTCGAGCGGCTGGGGCTCATCCACCGCGACGAGGTGCTCGACAGTGTTGTCATGCGCATCCCCAGGGCCTACCCCGTGTTTGAAGTCGGCTACCAGGATTGGTGCGACCGGCTCCTTCATTACCTTGGGCGGTTCGAGAATCTGACGCTCGCTGGCCGCACCGGGCTGTTCCAGTACTACAACATGGACCAAGCCATCGCCTCGGGCCTGGCGGCGGCGGACAAGATCCTGGAGCGCGGCGGCGCCACGCGGCCGCGGCATGAGCCCGTCACCGCCCGCGCGGGAGCCAGCGCATGAGATGCGCCCTGATCATTCCCGCCTGGGCCCCGCAGGACATCTTTCCGGCACGCACCGCGGGCTCGCAGATCAATTACTGGCAACCGCTCGGCACGCTGTACGTCGCCGCCTGTTTGCTCCAGGCCGGCCACGAGGTGAAGTTCCTCAACGGCGCCTTCCTCGCGCATGCGGAGATCCTGCGCCAGGTGGGCGAGTTCCAACCGGATGTCGCGGGCATTTACTCGACCACCTTCGGCTGGCCGAAGGCGTTGAAGACCGCGGCCGACCTCAAGCGGCGCGACCCGCGCCTCTTCATCTGCGTCGGCGGGCCCTACCCCATCGCCGCGCCGGAGCGCTGTCTGATGGACGCCGGCGAGAATATTGACGCGGTCGTCACGGGCGAGGGCGAACAAACCCTGGTCGAGATGCTGGCGCGGCTCGAAAGCGGGCGCGGCCTGTCGGGCGTGGCCGGCGTGATGTTTCGCCACGGCGCCGAGATCGTCCAGAACCCGCCGCGGCCGCTCATCGAAAATCTCGACGCCCTGCCCTTTCCGGCGCGCGAGCTGCTGGGCCAGCCGGACCGCTATCTGCCGCCGCCCGCGACCTACCGGCGCAAGCCGGTCGCGGTCATGCTTACCTCGCGCGGCTGCAACCGGCGCTGCATCTTCTGCTTTCAGATCGACAAGGACCGAAAGGCCGGCGTGCGCGGCGTGCGCTTCCGCTCGATTGCCAACGTCCTGCAGGAGATCGAACTCCTGCTCGAACAGGGCTATCGCGAGATCAAGTTCATCGACGACTCGTTCGCCGCCGACTACGACCGTGCCTTGGGCCTCGCGCAGGCGATCAAGGCGC
>JAUSIF010000386.1 GCA_030648135.1 Xanthobacteraceae bacterium | reverse complement strand
ATCATCACGCGCCCGGTGTCGAGGTCCTGCACCGGATGGTTGGCGCCGTGATGGCCGAATTTCATCTTGACGGTGCGCGCGCCGCTCGCGAGCCCGAGCAACTGGTGGCCGAGGCAGATGCCGAAAATCGGAACGCCGCTGTCGAGCAATCCGCGGATTGCGCGGACCGCGTAATCGCACGGTTCGGGATCACCCGGGCCGTTCGACAGGAATATGCCGTCGGGCTCGTGCGCGAGCGCTGCTTGCGCCGTGGTCTGCGCGGGAACCACCGTAAGTTTGCAGCCGCGCGCGGCGAGCTTGCGCAGGATATTGCGCTTGATGCCGTAGTCGAACGCGACGACCTTGAATTTCGATTGCTCGCGGCGGCCGTAGCCCTGCCCGAGCGCCCACGTCGTTTCGCTCCAGTCGTAAGGCTTATCGCAGCTCACGACTTGCGCGAGGTCCATGCCGGCGAGGCCGGGAAACGCGCGCGCGGCTGTCAGCGCCGCTGCTTCGTCACTCGCCGTCAACTGAGCACCGGACATGAGGCAGCCGTCCTGCGCGCCTTTCTCGCGCAGGATGCGCGTCAGCTTGCGGGTGTCGATATCGGCGATCGCGACCACGTTCTGCTCGCACAGATACGACGCCAAGTCCTGCGTCTTGCGCCAGTTGCTCGCAAGCACCGGCAGATCGCGGATCACGAGTCCCGCGGCATGGACTTGGTCCGACTCGACGTCCTCGGCATTGACGCCGGTGTTGCCTATGTGCGGATAAGTCAGCGTGACGATCTGGCGGCAGTACGAGGGATCGGTCAGGATTTCCTGATAGCCCGTCATCGCGGTGTTGAACACCACCTCGCCGACGGCCGTGCCGGAAACGCCGATCGACGTGCCGCGAAAAACCGTGCCATCTCTGAGTACGAGGATGGCTGGCTGGCGTTGCGGCACATCAAGCTCCCGGGAGTAGATATGGAAAGCGGGACGGGTCTGCGACCCATCCCGCTTCAGAATGGCTGATTATACGCGAAAGACGCCCTGCCTTCAATCCGGGTACGACGGTTTAAGCCTATGATTGATCGTCAGAAACTGCATGAATATCCTGTGCAGCCTCAACGCAGTCCTAATACGTCCTGCATGTCGAAGAGCCCATTGCGTTTATCTGAGAGGAAGCGGGCTGCCGGACTTACGAGCGCGCAGCCTCAACGCAGTCCTAATACGTCCTGCATGTCGAAGAGACCATTGCGTTTATCCGAGAGAAAGCGGGCTGCGCGCAGGGCCCCTTGCGCGTAGGTCGCGCGGCTGCCGGCCTTCACCGTGATTTCGACGCGCTCGCCGGTGCCGGCGAACAGCACCGTGTGATCGCCGACGATATCGCCGCCGCGTATCGACGCGAAGCCGATGGACGAGGCCTTGCGCTCGCCAGTCACGCCTTCGCGCGCGTAGACCGCGCAGTCGTCGAGCTTGCGGCCAAGCGCCCCGGCGATGATGCCGCCGATGTGCAGCGCGGTGCCGGAAGGCGCGTCGACCTTGTGCCGGTGATGCGCTTCGATGATCTCGATGTCGTAACCCTCGTTGAGCACGCGCGCCGCCAGCTCCGAGAGCTTGAACACGAGATTGGTGCCGACGCGCATGTTGGGCGCCATCACGATCGCGATCTCGCGCGCGGCATCGGCGATGGATTTCTTCTGCTCATCATTGAAGCCGGTGGTGCCGATCACTATTTTCACGCCGAGTTTGCGGCATGCCGCGAGATGCGCGAGCGTGCCTTCGGGGCGCGTGAAGTCGATCAGCGCGTCGCAGCCGCGGATACTCTTTTCAATCTCGGCGCTGATGGCAACGCCACACGGCACGCCGACGAGTTCTCCCGCATCCTTGTTGAGATGGGCGTTTCCCGCCTGCTCGAGCGCGGCGCCGAGCTTGAAGTCGGTGCTCGCGAACACCGCTTCGAGCAGCGCACGCCCCATGCGCCCCGAGCTTCCCGCAATCGCTATCTTCAATGTCGCCATCTGCAATCCCATCTAAAAGCCGAGTTTATCCCGCATTCTGCCGAAGAATCCTTTCTCCTTCGGCGGGTCTTTTTTCTCGTCGGTTTTCGCCGCCGGCGCATCGGTTTTTGCCGTATCGGCTTTCTGCGCTTCAGGCGGCGCGGCCTCGGGCTTGGCGGCGGTCTTCGCGCGGTCGGACTTGGCGGCCGCGGGCTTAACAGCAGGCTTGGCGTCAGCCTTGGCGGCCTCAGGTTGCACTGCAACCGGTTTCGCCGCCACTGGTTTATCGGCAGCGGCTGCGCCAGCAGGCTTGGCGGCGGGCGTCGCTTTAACCGGTGGCTTCACCGCTGGTTTTTGCGCTTCCTGCGCGGAGTCCGCCGGTACCACGTCGCCTTCGATGTGCAACAGTTTATCCCCATCGAAAATAATCGTGATATGGCGGCGCAGCGTCTCTTTGCCCTGTTTCTGGTACGTGTAGACGTAGTCCCAGCGATCAGTGCGAAACGGGTCGACCACCAGCGGCGAGCCGAGCACATAACGCACCTGTGCGCGCGTCATGCCGGCTTTCAGCTTGGAAATCATCTCCTGCGTCACGACATTGCCCTGCTGAATGTCGACCTTGTAGGGCGAAATGACGGTACGGGCGTCGGGCATCTGCTTGCAGCCCGCCAGCGCCAGTACCGCCAGCAATGTAAGAAGTTTTCGCATTCGCTCGATTCCCGGCCCGGCGGGTTGCTTTCCGGCGCGGGCAGTATTCGTTTAAAACCTAGGGAAGGTCTGAACAAGTGAACAGTTTATGCTCGTTGAAGTGGTGAAGCGATGAGTCGGGGTGGCGAATCGGGGTTTGGCTGTCGTTCGAGGTCCGATTGCGCTCGATTGGTACCGTCTTGCCGTTCATCAGGCGCACCTCTGCTGTCGCAGCAGCAATGTTCGTCGCACCATGAACAGATTCGCCAGCGCGCAGGCCACGAACAATCGGTTGGCGTTCTTGGCGATACCGCGGTAGCACACCTTGGCGAAGCCGAAGATGCGTTTGATCACCAGAAACGGATGCTCGCCTTTGGCCCGCACCCTCGATTTGTTTCGATTCTTCGAGCGCTCGGTATCGGTCAGCTGCCGGTAGCGGCTCGCCTTGGCTTGGGTAAAGTCACTGGCCTTGGGCGCCACACGTCGAATCACCTCGGTTTGCCCGACGTAGGCGCTGTCACCCCACACACGGGTTTCATTGCCGTGCAGCAGGTGCGGGAGTGCTTGACTATCGTGCACGTTGGCAGGGGTTGCCACCACCGAGTGGATGAGCTTCAACTTACTGTCTACCCCGACATGCGCTTTCATGCCGAAGTACCACTGGTTACCCTTCTTGGTCTGGTGCATCTCGGGGTCGCGTTCGCCCGATTGGTTCTTGGTCGAGCTGGGAGCGCTGATGATCGTTGCATCCACGATCGTGCCGCTGGACACCTTCAGGCCTTGGGCTTGCAAGTGCCGCCCCACCTGCTTGAACATCTGCCGGCCCAGTCCGTGATGCTCCAACAGATGCCGGAACTTGCATACCGTGGTCTCATCGGGCGCTGGCTCCCGGCCCAAGTCGATGCCCACGAATGCGCGCATGGCCACCGAGTCATACAACGCTTCTTCCACCGCCGGATCCGACAGATTGAACCAGTGCTGCAGGAAGTAGATCCGCAGCATCCGTTCCAGCCCGACCGGCGGGCGGCCGTTGCCAGGCTTCGGGTATACCGGCTCGATCAGCGCACACAGTTCAGCCCACGGCACCACGCGCTGCATCTCGGAGAGAAACACCGCGCGGCGCGTGGTCTTGGTATATTTGTCGAACCCCGATGTGGACAGCGTCATTTGTTTCATCGTCGTATACCCTCGTTCAGTTTCGCTCATGCTATGACAGCGTAATAGCGAAAAAGATCAGGACTTAATCAGAGATTCCCTAGCCACATAACAGCGCAGTCCACACCCGACGCGCGCCACAAATCCGGCGCGCGCGGGTGACTGCGGACGTTGGGCCACAGGGCACACAGCGACTACCGGAGAATGCCGAGAATGAAAACAGCGAAGCACCGCGCATTTGCCGCTATCACCGTAGCGATGTGTCTGTCCGGATGCGATAGCGTACGGATGGC
>JAUSIF010000362.1 GCA_030648135.1 Xanthobacteraceae bacterium | reverse complement strand
CGGGGGCAGGCTTTTTCGGGATCATGCTCTAAGCTTCAGAAGCCGGGAATCTCGTGCACGCGCGGCAACGGCCAGCGCGCATAGGGCCATGAGCCGTCGGCGAAGGGGCCGTAGGTCGGAGCGAGGCCGCCCGGCGGCATGGTGTAATCCAAATAGTGCATCGTGCCCGGCTTCACCGTCGTGCCGGCGTCGAGATAGCTGCGCGGCTTCTTCACGGAGATCCGCGTTCGCGCGCGCTGGCTCTCTGCCTCGGCGGGCAGGCTCGCGACCAGAAATGCAAGCGCGGTAGCGACGGCGGCGAAGGACGCAAGACGCATGGGTCACCCTCTAGCTCGTATCGTTTCACCGATACCATAACCTGCTTCGGTCCAGCGAAACAGGGGGGTGGAGCGCTCCCTGGTGCAATACCTACGGAGCCGGAAGGTGCTGGGATGATTCAGCGTCCGGCGAGACGGCCGCGCAGCTTGGTCCCGGCCTTGCCGGAGATCCAATCGTCGTGACGCTTCGGCGTCGGATTGACCAGCGTGCTCGGCGCGCCGCAATCGCCGCGCTTCAGCTCCGCCTTGGCGAAGAATTCGGCAAGCCGGTCGTCGCCGCCGGCGCTCATCAAGGCAAGCCGATCCAAGAGACAGGCGAAGCGCCCCGGCGCCACCAACTCGGGTCCCCGATTGCACCACCAGGCGACGAGGCCGAGGCGCGGGTCGTTCCAGGCGCCCGCGACCGCAAGACAAGCGCGCTCGCCTTCGCCGCCCGCCACCGTCATGTCGACGACCGCGAGCGGACCGAACTTGGTCAACAGCTTTTTCTGCGTCTCGGTGAGCTCGGCATTGATCGCGGCCTCGGCCGCAACCGCGGCGACCGCATCGAGTGGATCGGCCTCGAGCGTTGCTTCGGCACCGGGCCGGTAAAGTGCCACGCGCGCATAGGCACCCGCATCGCCGGCGCCGCCCCAACTCATTTCGTCCTTGCGTCCGCCGCCTTCGCGGTGACGCCGCACCACGTAGCGCGCCTCGAGCCCCTCGAGCACCGGCGATTCGAGGGCAAAGGCACCTTGGTTGCGCGTGGCCTCGATCCATGCCGGGCGCTGCACCGGCGTGGGCGAGATCGAGGAAGCGGCAGGCGTGGGTGCGAGCAGATCGTCCACCAGAATGGCGGCCACAATACCGACGCAGGCATAGGCGATGACGCTCGAAGCGGAGAGATCGCCGCTACCCGGCAGGCGATCCCGGAGCGCGGCGAAATGGTCGCGAACGCGGAACAGCTTGTTCTGAAACGCGTAGAAAACGTCGAGGGTCGGCACGCCTTTCCTCTCCATCATGAAGGTCGGCGTTGCGAGTTTCCCTCTTCTCGCGTAGAAGCCGCTGCGTTTCGGTTTCCGAGATGTCGGATCGCGGCGAAATCTCGGCGGAGAGTGAACGATGGGTTACAAGGTCGCCGTCGTCGGCGCCACCGGCAATGTGGGCCGCGAGATGCTGGCGATTCTCGCCGAGCGCGGGTTTCCCGCCGACGAGGTGGTGGCGCTCGCCTCGCGCCGCTCCATCGGCGTCGAGGTCTCCTATGGTGAACGAATCCTGAAGATCAAGGCGCTCGAGCATTTCGATTTTGCCGATACCGATCTCTGCCTGATGTCGGCGGGCTCGGCGATCTCCAAGGAATGGTCGCCCAAGATCGCCGCCAAGGGCTGCGTCGTGATCGACAATTCCTCGTGCTGGCGCTACGACCCGGACGTGCCGCTGGTAGTGCCGGAAGTGAACGCCGCGGCGGTTGCGGACTTCAAAAAGAAGAACATCATCGCCAATCCGAACTGTTCGACCGCTCAGCTCGTGGTCGCGCTCAAGCCCTTGCACGACCGCGCCAAGGTCAAGCGCGTGGTGGTCGCGACCTACCAGTCGGTCTCGGGCGCGGGCAAGGAGGCGATGGACGAATTGTTCTCGCAGACCCGCGCGGTGTTCGCGGCCAATACGCAGGAGCCCGGGAAGTTTCCGAAGCGGATCGCCTTCAACGTGATCCCGCACATCGACGTCTTCATGGAGGACGGCTTCACGCGCGAGGAATGGAAGATGTCGGCGGAGACCAAGAAGATTCTCGATCCGAAGATCGACGTGGTCGCGACCTGCGTGCGGGTGCCGGTGTTCATCGGCCATTCGGAAGCGGTGCATGTGGAGTTCGAGAAGGCGATAGGCGCGGATGAAGCGCGCGAGCTCTTGCGCAATGCGCCGGGCGTGCTCGTGGTCGACAAGCGCGAGGCGGGCGGCTACGTGACGCCACACGAGGTGGTGGGCGAGGACGCGACCTATGTGTCGCGCATTCGCGAGGACAAGACCGTGAAGCACGGCCTCGCGTTCTGGTGCGTGGCGGACAACTTGCGCAAGGGCGCGGCCTTGAACGCCATCCAAATCGCCGAGTGCCTGATCAACCGCAAGCTGCTCGCGCCCAAGAAGAAGGCGGCGTGAGCCGCGGCCAGCCGCTGTCCATGCACGTCCGTCCCCGCCGCAGCGTGCTCTATATGCCGGGCTCGAACGCCCGCGCGCTGGAAAAGGCCAAGACGCTTGCCGCCGACGTCCTGATCCTCGATCTGGAGGATTCGGTGGCACCCGACGCGAAGCGCGCCGCCCGTGCCCAGGTCGCCGCCGCAGTCAAGGCCGGCGGTTTTTCCCCGCGCGAGGTCGTGGTCCGCATCAATGCGCTCGACACGATGTGGGGCGCCGACGATGTCGTTGCCGCCGCCGCGGCAGGGCCCGATGCGATTCTCGTGCCCAAGGTCTCCGCGCCGGAAGACCTGATCGTCGTCGGCCGGTTCGTGGCTGAACTCGGCGCGCCGGCGGGGCTCGAAATCTGGGCGATGATCGAGACGCCCTTATCGGTTTTGCAGGCGCGCGAGATCGCGGCGGCGCGCGATCCGGTCACGCGGCTCACGGTTT
>JAUSIF010000361.1 GCA_030648135.1 Xanthobacteraceae bacterium | reverse complement strand
CGGATCCTTGATCACGGCCCCCGGGATTTTCCTCGAGGTCAGGTTGCCATCGTCATCGTAGAGACGGTCGCAGTAGCCTTCGCGCGCAACCTTGAGGCCGAGCTTGCGGCCTGCTTTCTCCATCTCCGAGCCTACGTTGGCGACATAAATAATATCGCGATCGACGGCTTTGATGGCGCGGCCGATAGCCAGCGCGTAATCGGCGTTCTCCGCCGCCATGTTGCTGAGGGCGCCGTGCGGCTTCAGATGCGTGACTTTCTCGCCCACATAGGCGGCCATCGCCTGCAGCGCGCCGATCTGGTAGGCGATCAGGTATTCGAGGTGGTCCGGCTGCATGCCGATGCGGCGGCGTCCGAAACCCCACAGATCGTTGAACCCGGGATGCGCACCGATGCTCACGCCTTCCTCCTTGGCGCGTTGCACGACGTGCCGCATGGTGAGCGGGTCACCGGCATGCATGCCGCAGGCAATGCTCGCGGAACGGACGATCTTGAGGATCGCGTCATCGTCGCCAATCTCATAAGCGCCGAATCCCTCGCCGATGTCCGCATTCAGATTTACCACCCGCGTCATGCTTCGCCTCTCATTCTGGTACTGAAATCCGGCCCTGGAGCATTCTGCATCTTCGCTCGCCGGTCGCATTACTGTCAACTTGCCATCGGGCCAAGCCTGACCTGGTGTTCACCGTTACCCGAACAACCTCAAACCACCTTGGAGACAATCATGAAGCGTAGTATCCCTATCTTCCCACCGAAGGCGTTTCATCGGATCCGCGCCACCAACCCGCGGGCGCTGGACGATATGATTGCCAAACGCACGACTGACATCGTTAATCAAGAGCTTGCGCAGAAATTCAAAATTGGGGACGGGCTGGTCGTCGCGAGCGGGGACGAAATCGGTCCCGCAAAAGTTGAAGCGCTCGGGGTTGTTATCGGCATCGGTGCCTCAGGACAACGCGAAGTCGAGTGGACTAGCGTGCAATTTAAGCTTCCAAAGTCCACCTTGCAAGGTGGCCACTTCTGGACGCAGCCAAAACCAACATTCAAATTCTCCGAGACGGTAGCCGAAAGATTTCGCCTGAAGCATTTCTTTAACAAGTTCCTGAAAGATCCTTTCCCCCGTCCCGAAGAATGAATGGGTGACCCATTTACTCCGAATGCGGAGTTCCTCGAATGGCACGAGGATCGCCGGCAAACCTGACCCCGATTGTTTCAGCATCGTGACGCTGATCGAAATGCGCCTGGAGGGCCCGCTGGACGCACGGCTGCGGTGGGAAGTAAATGACTTGATTTCTAAGTCATCAAAGCTGACAATCACAGCACCAGATCGCAGCCCAGCCGGTAGTCGGTACTCTGAGGGAATAATACTGTGAACGCATTGCTCCAACGTATCCGCATCGATCCGAACATTTGTTTCGGCAAACCGTGCATCCGCGGCACCCGGATCTGGGTCTCTCTGATTCTCGATCAGCTCGCCGCGGGCGCAACGCCCGAGGACGTGTTGTCGGACTATCCTCACCTCACGCGTGAAGATATTCTTGCCGCCATCGCCTACGGCGCCGAGGCGGCCCGTGAGCGGGTGATACCGGTACCAATCGAAACCGGTGCATGAAATTCAAGCTGGATGAGAACATTGGCGATAGGGGCGCCGAGTTGTTGCGTGCGGCCGGGCATGACGTCGCAACAGTCAGAGCGCAGGGGTTAGGCGGAACCACAGACGAAAACCTGTTTGCAGTCTGCGGGAGAGAGAAACGTGTGCTGATTACGCTGGATCGTGACTTTGGGCAAGTAATGCGCTTCCCGCCCGAACATTCGGCGGGAATCGTCGTTCTTGAAACGACGCCGCACGCGCAATCCGACACGATACTTGCGCGCATTCGCGACTTCATCGGGGCGTTGAGCAATCGGCGGCTCGGAAGCGAATTGTGGATTGTCGAACCTGGGCGCGTGCGCGTACACCAGACCGACGACTGAACGTCGCCTCCCGAAAATCACCGCGTTACCCATCACCCATCACTCCCATGAATCCAGCCAATCAAACCCATTCCGCTGCCGAAACTGTCACCGCCGATATCCCCTACACGCCCGACACCGGCGAGAAGCTCATCAACGAACCGTTCGGCCCTGGCAATATTCAGCGCCGCCGGACCGGACCGGTGGACATGCGCCCCATGCGCATCCACAACGGGCGCCTCGCGGCCGGCGAGTTCTCGCTCGAACGGCATGGCTTCAGATTTGTAGAACACAAGACCGCGGTCAGGGATTTCTTCGACAAGCCGCGGCTGGAAGCGGACTACTACCCGGAAGTCGAGCAGCTTATCCGCAAGGAATCCAGCGCTGAGCGCGTCGTGCTATTCGACTATACGCTGCGTTCGGGCGACGAGTCGGAGCGGGAAGCGAAGCTCGTCCGCGAGCCGGTGCTCTCGGCGCACAACGACTATACCGAATGGTCGGGTCCGCAGCGAGTGCGCGACCTGCTGCCGGATGAAGCCGGGCACCTGCTCGCGGGCCACTTTGCGATTATTCAGGTGTGGCGCGCCATCAATCAACCGATCGAGGCCAATCCGCTCGCGCTCGCCGATGCGCAAAGCGTGGCGTTCGAAGACCTCATGGTTGCCGAGCGCCGCTATCCGAATCGCGTCGGCCAAACGTACCGCCTGCGCTACAACCCGGCGCACCGCTGGTTCTATTTTCCCCGGATGCGGCGCGACGAAGCGCTGGTGTTCAAGGTATATGACTCGCGGCAAGACGGCCGCGCGCGTTTCACCCCGCACACTTCATTCGACGATCCGGACTCGCCGCCCGGTGCGCTGCCGCGCCAGAGCATAGAAGCCCGCGCACTCGCGTTTTTTAAGGCTGAAAGAGACGGACGATGAACGAGAATTTCCGAAATTCCTCGAGCGCCTGCGCCAGGAGCGTGAGCTCACCGATATCAAACAGGCGGTCGACATCCGCCATATCGCGACGCTGGTCGACCAGTCCGAGCAGGCGCTCTTTTTCCATAACGTGATCGGCTACGACATGCCGGTGGTATCCGGCATCCTGCGCACCCAGCGGCGCGCAACGATGAGCATGGGCTGCGGCAGGTATCCGGAGATCGAAGCCAGACTGCGCCGGGGCATCGATCACCCCGTCGCGCCGCGCCGCGTCGATACCGCGCGCCACAAGCAGGTGATCAAGCTCGGCGACGACGTCGATCTCTTCAAGTTGCCGATCCCGATGAGCTCGATTTACGATGGCGGCCCGATGATCACGGCGCTGTCGGTGATGGATCTGAAGCACGTGGTGGTGGTCGATGATGACATCGACGTGTTCAACGCGATGGATGTCGAATGGGCGATCGCAACCCGCGTGCAGGGCGACCGCGACCTGGTCATTATTCCCGGCGCGCGCGCTAGGCAAGCTGCATACCGACGAAAAACTGTGGCAGGACCCGCGTGGCCGCATGTGCATCCGCGGCTCGGCTTTTGCGGCCAAGCCGCCAGCGAACGCCTGATCACAGAGTGAACGTGCGGTTTCTTCCCGCGGGCGATACCGCGGTAATTGTCGAATTCGGCGACCGCATCGATCGCCTCCTGAGCGATCGTGTCCTGCGCCTGAGCGCGCGGGTGCGTGCGGAGCAATTGCCAGGCGTCGTCGAGACGGTACCGACGTTTCGCTCGCTGATGGTTCACTACAATCCATTGGCCACTGACAGCGCGAGTCTGACCGCCGCGCTCGAAAATCTGCTCGATGGGCGCCACGGCGCAGCGCAACCGGTAAAGCTATGGCGGATTGCGGCCTGCTATGCGGCAAGCCATGCCCCCGATCTTGCGGCAGTGGCGCAACGCACCGGCCTCAGCGCCGCTGATGTCGTCCGCCTTCACAACAGCACGCGCTATCACGTTTACATGCTCGGTTTCGTGCCCGGCTTTCCTTACCTGGGGGATCTTCCCGCGCCACTGGTTCTGCCGCGGCGCGCCGAACCGCGCGTCCGCGTTCCAGCCGGATCGATCGCGATTGCGACCAGCATGACGG
>JAUSIF010000322.1 GCA_030648135.1 Xanthobacteraceae bacterium | reverse complement strand
CCGTCGATCAGCTGAAACGCGAAGGACCGGTCGCGATCATCGGCTTCTGCATGGGCGGCACCGTCGCCTTCCTCGCCGCCACCAAGCTCGACGGGCTCACGGCGGCGATCTGCTACTACGGCGGCATGATCGCGCAGCACGCCGACGCCAAGCCGCGCTGCCCGACGCAGATGCATTTTGGCGAGCTGGATACCCACATCCCGATGACCGACGTGGCGAATATCCGCGCCAAGCGCCCCGATTGCGAAATTCATATCTATCCGGGCGCCGGCCACGGCTTTCATTGCGACGAGCGCGCGAGCTACGAGCCGAACAGCGCCAGGATCGCCTGGGGGCGGTCGCTCGGGTTCCTTGCGCGCGTCTTTTCCACGGCGGCGGCGCGGCCAGCCGCGCCAACGATGCCGAAGCCGCAGCCGATGCCGAAGGCGGCGCCGAAGCCCAAGCCGAAGCCGAAAGCGAAGAAGAAGGCCAAGGCGAAGAAGAAAACCAAAAAACCCAAGAAGACGAAGAAAAAAGCCAAGAAGAAATCCAAGAAAAAATCCAAGAAGAAGAAGCGGCGGTAGACGGCGAAGCTATCGCCGCCGCAGCACCGGTGCCGCCGCTTTCAGACTGGCGATGTCGGTATAGCCGATCTGGCCCAGGCAGTTCATCATCTCGGCGGTGAGCAGCTCGATCGCGACCTTCGGCCCGGCGCGGCCCAGCGCCGCGACCGCGTACATCATCGCCCGGCCGATCAGCACGAAATCCGCGCCCGCGGCGAGCGCTTTCACGATGTGCTCGCCCGAGCGAATGCCGCTGTCGAGGATGAGCGGAAACGACGGGCCGACGGCGGCGCGGATTTCCGGCAGCACGTCGATGGTGGCGGGGAGCGAGGCGAGCTGACGGCCGCCGTGGTTCGACACCACCACCCCGTCGCAGCCTAGGTCGCGCGCGCGCAGCGCATCCTCGGCGGTCAATAATCCCTTCACCACCAGTTTCCGCCGCCAGCGCTCGCGCAGCTGCTTGAGGTTGTTCCAGTCGAAGCGTCCGGTCACCTGGGAGGACATGTAACGCGCGACGGGAAGCGCGCCCGTGGCGGGTGCGTAGCGCTCCATGTTCACCGATTTCGGCATGCCGGCCATGAGCGTCTGCAGCGACCACAGCGGATGCGTCACCAGCTCGTAAATTACGCGCGGAGTGAAACGGAATTTCATTGTGAACTCGTTCTTGATGTCGCGCAGCCGGCGCGGCGGCACCGGCACGTCGACGGTGACCAGCATCACGTCATAGCCGGCGCGCTCGGCGCGAACGACGAGGTCGGCCACCATTTCCTCGGAGCGTCCCACATAAAGCTGGAACCAGCCGTTCGCGCCGGCAATCTCGGCCATGCGCTCGAGCGAAGTGGTGGCGGGGGTGGAGAGCGTATAGGGGATGCCGGCGGCGACGCAGGCGCGCGCGATTGCTTCCTCGGCGCGCGGCCACAATAAATTGCCCATGCCGATCGGCGCGGTGCCGAAGGGCGCCGCCCATTTTCGTCCGAAAAAAGTAGTGGCGAGGTCGCGGTGCTCGATATTGACGAGCATGCGCGGCTTGAGCTGAAGATCGTCGAAGGCCTGCAGGTTGCGCCGGATGCCGGCTTCGGTTCCGGCGCCGCCGTCGAGATAATCGAAGGCGAATTTCGGCAGCCGGCGCTGGGCGCGCGGGCGGAAGTCGGAGATGGAAGCGAATTTCATGGAGAGGGCCGTCGGTCTCGGGATGGCGCCCTGGGCGGGAGGTGAGGCTGCCTCTCGACTATACGAAAACGCGGGATAAGCGGCGATCCGCTTCTTTCAGTTCGACTGTACAGTAATTCAATCTTGGGTTATTATTCACCTACATTCAACCGAGTGATCCGGTCGTGCGGTTTTGGTGGCTCAGCGTATTGGGAACTCTGGTGGCCGGCAGCGTTCTTGCCGATGAGCCGGCTCGAAACGTTCCGCCGCCTGCATCGGCATCCGACGGTGGGGGACTCGCGGGCTTCTTTTCTTCCCGCACGCCCTACGAATTCTGGCTCACCGCTCTCATCGTCTTCTTCGGCGTCATCGTGATCTTCTCGATTCTGATGTTCTTTCGCGGGACGGCCGAAAAAAACGGCGACCGGGTCGTGCGGGCGCTGATCGTGGTGGTGATTGTCGTCGGCACGCTGGTGCTGATCACCGCGGGTTACAGCAACGAGCAAGTGGCACCGGCCTTCGGTCTGTTCGGCACTATCGTGGGCTATTTCCTCGGCCGGCTCAGCAGCACGCCGGCCACAAGTGCGGATAAGGACTTGGCACGTTCCGAGGAGGCCAAATGATGCGGGACCGACTTCCAATCATGGTGGCAATCGTGGCTTTGGCGGCGGCGCTGCCGATTTCCGATGCCGGTGCGCAACAGTTGCCGCCAAGCATGAGGCAGCAGGCGCCAAGACCGCCGCTCGCGCCGGGAAGCAAAGAAATGCTCCCGGACAGCACAAGCGAGAAGATGCGAACCCCGGGTCAACCCGACTCGAGCAGCGCAAAAGACATAACTGCCGCGAAACAGCTCGCTCTGAATACGCTGACCAGCGCCAATGCACGCGTTCTGTCACCGAACGCAATCTTGCTGGTCAAGGCGGGGGCAGGTTCATTGAACCTGGAATATGATCGTCGGGGAACCTGGACGGCTGTGGTGCTGCAGCCATACGAAGCGAAGGAAATCGTCTGCGCGGAGTGCGGACCGCAGATCAAGCTGCGTTTTCACGACACCAAAGAAGTGCAGACGCTCAGCTTCAATCTCGGGGCGCGCGTCGCGTTCTTATGGGCGGCGGCGATCTCGCGCTATCAGGCGTTGCCGACATCCCAGGCGCAAACGACACTCACGAACCCTCGATAAGATCAGCGGGCTGCGATCCTTGGCGGTTCCGGCGGACTTGCCGTCGTCACCGCGCATGCTACATACGCGCCCGATTTCCCGATTTTCCCGGTTCGGAACGGAGCGCAGCGGCGTGGCGTCCTGGCAATATGTCTATCACATGAATGGCCTCTCCAAGACCTATCCGGGCGGCCGGAAGGTATTGGAGAACATCCATCTCTCGTTCTTTCCCGATGCCAAGATCGGGGTGCTCGGCGTCAACGGCGCCGGCAAGTCGACGCTCATGCGCATCATGGCCGGGCTGGATACGGAATTCACCGGTGAGGCCCAGGCCGCCGAGGGCGCGCGCGTGGGCTATCTGCCGCAGGAGCCGCAACTCGATCCGAACAAGAACGTGCGGGACAATGTGATGGAGGGCGTCGCCGACAAGCGCGCGGTGCTCGATCGCTACAATGAGCTCGCCGCGAATTATTCCGACGACACCGCCGACGAGATGGCCCGTTTGCAGGACGAGATCGAGGCCAAGGGGCTGTGGGACCTCGATTCCAAGATCGATCAGGCCATGGACGCGCTGCGCTGTCCGCCCGACGGAGCCGAGGTCGAGACGCTT
>JAUSIF010000306.1 GCA_030648135.1 Xanthobacteraceae bacterium | reverse complement strand
GCACTGCAATGGGCGAAGTCGATCGGCGGACTGCCGGCGCTGATGCGGCGCGCGGACAACAATCTCGCGATTATCGCGACCTGGGTCGAACGCACCGGATGGGTCGAGTTTCTCGCGCGCGACAAGGCAATCCGCTCGAATACCTCGGTCTGTCTCGAAATCGTCGATCCCGCGGTCAAGGCGCTGGCGCCGGACGCGCAAGCGGCTTTCATCAAGGCAATGGCGGTGGCGCTGGAACAGGAAAACGCCGCCTATGACGTCGCCGGCCATCGCGATGCGCCGCCGCACCTGCGCATATGGGCCGGCGCCACCGTCGAGGCCGCCGATCTGGAGGCGCTCTTTCCCTGGCTCGACTGGGCCTTCGGTGAGGCCAAGGCCGCGCTGCAGAAAGCGGCGTGAGGGAGGCTCGAAATGGCTCCCCGGGTCCTGATCGCCGACAAGCTGTCGCCCACTGCGGTGCAAATCTTCAAGGATCGCGGCGTCGAGACTGATGTGAAGGCCGGCCTCGAACGCGATGAGCTCATCAAGATCATCGGCAATTATGACGGCCTTGCCGTGCGCTCGGCCACCAAGGTGACCGAGAAAGTCATCGCCGCCGCCTCCAAGCTCAAGGTGATCGGCCGCGCCGGCATCGGCGTCGACACCATCGATGTCCCGGCCGCGACCGCCAAGGGCATCATCGTGATGAACACGCCGTTCGGAAATTCGATCACTACGGCGGAGCACGCCATTGCGCTCTTGCTGGCGTTGGCGCGGCAAATCCCGCAAGCCGACATCTCCACGCAATCCGGCAAATGGGAGAAAAACCGGTTCCTCGGCGTCGAGCTCACCGCCAAGACGCTCGGCATCATCGGCTGCGGCAATATCGGCTCGATCGTCGCCGACCGGGCGCTCGGCTTGCGGATGAAGGTGATGGCTTACGATCCCTATCTGTCGCCCGAGCGCGCGATCGATCTCGGCGTCGAGAAGGTCGAGCTCGACGAACTACTCACGCGCGCCGATTTCATCACCCTGCACACGCCGCTCACCGACAAGACGCGAGGCATTCTCGACGCCAACAGCATCGCCAAGACGAAAAAGGGCGTCCGCATCATCAATTGCGCGCGCGGCGGGCTGGTGGACGAGAAAGCTTTGCGCGCGGCACTCGATTCCGGCCATGTCGCGGGCGCCGCCTTTGACGTGTTCTCGACCGAGCCCGCGAAAGAGAACCCCTTGTTCGGGCATCCGAATGTCGTCTGCACACCGCATCTTGGCGCCGCCACCAGCGAGGCGCAGGAGAACGTGGCGCTACAGATCGCCGAGCAGATGTCGGATTATCTCCTGCGCGGCGCGATCTCCAACGCGGTCAATTTTCCTTCTATCACCGCCGAGGAGGCGCCCAAGCTCAAGCCTTTCATCGCGCTCGCGGAAAAGCTCGGCTCCTTCGCCGGCCAGTTGACGGAGAGCGGGATCAAGGCGGTGCGCATCACCTACGAAGGCGAAGTGGCGCAGATGAAGACCAAGGCGCTGACCTCCGCCGCGCTGGCCGGGCTGCTGCGGCCCATGCTCGGAGAGGTCAATGTCGTCTCCTCGGCAATCATCGCCAAGGAGCGCGGCATGGTGTTCGAAGAGACCACGCGCGAGGCCGAAGGCGACTACGACAGCCTGATCACCCTCACCGTCGTCACCGATCGGCAGGAGCGCTCGGTGTCGGGCACCGTGTTTGCCGACGGCAGGCCGCGCATCGTCAATATCAAGGGGATCCGAATCGACGCCGAGTTCGGCCCGTCGATGATCTACATCACCAACGAGGACAAGCCGGGCTTCATCGGTCGCTTCGCGACGCTCCTGGGCGACGCCGGGATCAATATTGCGACCTTTCACGTCGGTCGCGAAGCGCCGGGCGGCAGCGCCGTCGCCCTCGTTGAGATCGATGGGATCGCGCCGCCGGAGCTGTTCGCCAAGATCCAGAAGCTGCCGCACGTCCAGCAGGCGAAGCCGCTCAGGTTTTGAGGCCGATTTCGTTCGCACGCGCCTCGGCTGTGCTATGATGAACGTGAGGAGAAGGTTCAATGGCTCGCCCGATCGTTGTGCACGCTGACTGGGATACGGAGGCCGGAGTCTGGGTCGCTACAACAAACGATATCAGAGGGCTTGTGACCGAAGCGGAAACGCTCGAGTCGCTCCGCGCAAAATTGCCGAGCATGATCCTAGATCTGCTTGAGGAAGCCGGAGTTTCGGACTTGCCAGCTTCGATTGAAATCGTCGCTCGCGCCAGCGATCGACTGGCCGCCGCCGAGTGATTTCTGAAGCGGATCGAAACGACGGCACATGGCCGACTATTACCGCGACTAGATCCAGCTTCTGAAGGCGGCCGGCTATGAATTCAAGCGACAGGGGCGGGGAGATCACGAAATCTGGTGGGAGCTTCGTAACCGGATTCACGTTATGGTTGACAAGAAATTGAGATCGAAAATCACCGCGAACGAGATTCTCAAGCAGGCGGGTCTTCCGAAGGCTTTTTGATCCCATCCGGCTGCCGCGTGGCGATGAATATGCCGGCAAGCACCAGTGCATAGCCGAGCCCATGATAGAGCTGCGGCTGCTCGCCGAGGAATATGATGGCGAGCGCCGCGCCGAAAATCTGCACCAGATACATGGTCGGCGCCGCCCGGTTCGCGCCGATGAGCTCGACCCCGCGATAGAAGAAGAAATGGGCGAGCAACGACGGGAATACGATCACATAGACGAGGGTGAGAACGGTCGTGAGGTCGAACGCGAGGCTCCGGCCGGACGCGATCTCGAGCGCATAGACCGGGGTCAGCAGGATCGCGCCCCAGCCCATGGTCACCGTTACGAACGAGAGCGGATGGATTTTGGGTTTCTTCTTCAACAGTGCCGAATAGAGCGCGTAGGACGCCATCGCCACCAGCATATAGATGTCGCCGAGATTGAACCGCACGGTGAGGAGGGCGGTGAGATCGCCGCGGCAGACGATCACGCCGACGCCCGCGAACGACAACAGCAGGCCGAGGAATTGCCGCAGGATCAAACGCTCGCCGAACAGGAGGAAGGTCCAGCCGGCAATGAATAGCGGCCCGGTCGATTGCAACAGCAGCGCGTTGATCGCTTCGGTATATTGCAGGCTGTAATACAGGAGCGTGTTGAAGGCGGAAATGCCGGTGAGCGACAACAGCGTCAGCAGGCCCGCATGCGCGCGGATCGTCGGCCAGTCGGCGCGCAGATAAGGTAGCGCGAAGCCGAACACGATGAGTGCCGCCCCGGCCCAGCGGATGGTCCCGGACGCGACCGGCGGTACGTGCCACGCCACATAGCGGCCGAGCACGGAATTTCCCGCCCAGAACAACGCGGTGAGGGCGAGCAGAACATAGGGCGCGTTGAACAGCCGGCCGCCGAGGCGGCCGAAGATGGAAAACATGGCTAGGGAGGAGGCGAGAGGGGCGGGAAGAGGCTTGCTCTCTTAGAAGTGCTTCGCGCTGCGGTCAATCAACCAAGGGCGCGGCACGTACACGCAGCGGGCAGCGCCAGGGATCGCGAACGAGAAAGCCTCCGCCTTCGATCGCGGGCGAGAGTCCGGCCGCCTCGATGCCTGCCCGGATAGCCGCGATCGCGGCGCGGTCCGGAAAAGCGGTGATGAATTGTACCAGCCCGGCAGCGTGTTCGGGCGGCAACGGGCCGTTGCGGCCCTCCCGGACATTGAGCGCAATCGGATGATGATAGACGCCGGCCGGGACGAACAGGGCACCGTCGTCATGCCGTCTGGTCGTGACGAAGCGTCGCATTCATGCAGGAATCTTGGTGCAGCGGGCGCTTCTGGAGGCGGCCTTGGACGTGATCCTTGCCACCTCGCCTCCGATCCGGTACGTACGGACAGCCCCGGCCCGGTTGTGCCGGGGCTTCGTGTGCGCGTCCCAGTAATGGGGAGTGCGTGAAGTGCCGAACGTCGTCGTCGTCGGGGCCCAATGGGGCGACGAGGGAAAAGGCAAGATCGTAGACTGGCTCAGTGAGCAAGCGGACGTGGTCGTTCGCTTCCAGGGCGGCCACAATGCCGGCCATACCCTCGTCATCGACGGCGCCACCTACAAACTCTCGTTATTGCCGGCGGGCGTGGTGCGGCCTGGCAAGCTTGCGGTGATCGGCAACGGGGTCGTGCTCGATCCCTATGCCCTGGTCGACGAGATCGACCGGCTTGCCGGCCAGGGGGTGCGAATCTCGCCCGCGAATCTGCGCATCGCCGACAATGTCACGCTCATCCTTTCCCTCCACCGCGAACTCGACGCCGTGCGGGAGAGCGGAGAAAAAGGTACCCGCATCGGAACGACCCGGCGCGGCATCGGGCCCGCCTACGAGGACAAAGTCGGCCGCCGCGCGATCCGCCTCATGGACCTCACCGAGCCCGCGATGCTTGACGTCAAGATCGATCGACTGTTGTTCCATCACAATGCGCTCAGGCGCGGTCTCGGGCTTTCCGAAATCATCCGTGCCGCGGTGCGCGAGGAACTTCTATCGGTCGCAGCCAGGGTGCTGCCGTTCATGGACCGGGTATGGGCGCTCCTGGACCAGCGCCGCCGGCAGGGCGACCGGATCCTGTTCGAAGGCGCGCAGGGGGCGCTGCTCGATGTCGACCATGGCACCTATCCCTATGTCACTTCGTCGAATACGGTCGCGGGTCAGGCCGCGACCGGCTCCGGCCTCGGCCCCGGCGCTGTCGGCTATGTGCTCGGCATCACCAAGGCCTATACCACCCGGGTGGGGGAAGGGCCGTTCCCGACCGAGCTTGCCGACAAGACCGGCATGCCGGACAAGACCGGCAAGTACTTGGGCGAGCGCGGCAAGGAATTCGGCACCGTGACCGGCCGGCCGCGGCGTTGCGGCTGGTTCGATGCGGTGCTGGTGCGACAGACCGTGCGCACCGGCGGCATCGACGGCATCGCGCTCACCAAGCTCGATGTGCTCGACGGCCTCGACCCGATCCGGGTATGCGTGGGTTACCGGCTCGAGGGCCGCGAAATCGATCATCTGCCGGCGGGCGAGGCGGCGCAGGCCCGCCTCGAGCCGGTTTATGAGACCATCGAAGGCTGGGGCGCCTCGACCCGCGGGGCTCGTTCCTGGGCCGGGCTGCCGGCGGCGGCAGTGAAATATGTGCGGCGCATCGAGGAGTTGATCGGCTGCCCGGTTGCATTGCTCTCGACGAGTCCCGAGCGCGAGGACACAATTCTGGTCCAAAACCCGTTTCTATCCTAAACGAGCGTGATCGGGGGCATTCGTCCGGAAACAGAGATCGATGACCGACTATCTCCCCCTCTTGTCCCGTGCCGTCGCGGGCCTCGACCGCAATACCGGCGAGGCGCGCCGGGCCGTCTATGACCGCGCGCGGCAGGCGCTGGTGAACCAGCTCCGGGCGATGAACCCGCCGCTGGTCGAGTCCGACATCACGCGCGAGCGGCTCGCGCTCGAAGACGCGATCCGGCGCATCGAAACCCAGTCCGGTCAGGCCGAGAGCAGTGCCGAGCGGATGCCGCAGGCGCCGCGAGAGCCTCCGCGCGCCCCGATTGCTCCACGCGCCCAGCCCGCCCGTCCGGCGCCGCCGCCGCGCGAGCGTCCCGGCGAAGCCGTGAGCGGCGCCCGCGTCGTGCGCGATGCGGTCGCCGAGGCCGAACATCTCGGCACCGCCACGGCCGAAGCCGCCCGCTCGGCACGTGACGCCTTCGGCGATGTCCCGCCGGGGGCGTTCGAGCTGGGGGATCGGATCGAACCCGGCGTGGGCGCAGGCACCCGCGCAAGCGGGCATGAAGGCGCCGGCGAAGGCCTTGGCGCTGCGTTGCAGCCGCGCTCGTTCCGGCCGCGCGGCGCCGAGATCGCCCGGGCGGATGCGCGCAGGGCGCTCAAAGCCAAGCTGGTGGTCGGCGGCATCGTCGCCGCCCTCCTCGCCGTCGCCGCCCTGATCGGTTACGTGCACCAGGATCGCATCATGGCATTGGTCGGCGTCGGTCCGGCGCCGACCAGGACCGTTACCAGTGAAGCGGGCGACCGTTCCAAGATCGCCGACCGGGTCGCCCCGGATCCGAACGCGCAAACCCGCCCGACCCCCCCCCCACAACCGCCGGCCCCGAGCGGATCGGTCGCGGCGGTCGCGCAACGTGCCGTGCTCTATGAGGAAAATCCAAGCAGTGGACAGGCGCTGCAGACCTTCGTCGGTACCGCCGTTTGGCGCACGGAAACGGTGAATCCCGGACCCGGCCGCCCACCGGAACTCGGCCTCAGAGTCGACATCGAGATTCCCGACCGTCGCATGACGGTGACGATAACGGTCCGCCGCAATCCGGATACGACGCTGCCGGCGAGCCATACGGTCGAGATTCAGTTTGCCACTCCCGGCGATCCCTTCGGCGGGGTTTCCAACATGCCGGGCATACGCGCCAAGATCACGGAGACGGCGCAAGGCACGCCGCTGGTCGGACAGGTGGTCCGCGTTATGCCGGGCTTCTTCCTCATCGGCCTCTCGGCGGTGGAGACCGATCGCGAGCAAAACCTCAGCATGCTGCGCGAGCGCGGTTGGCTCGACATCCCGTTCGTCTATAACAATGGCCGCCGGGCCGTGCTCGTCGTCGACAAAGGAACGCCCGGCGAGCGGGCCGTCAACGAAGCGGTGATGGCTTGGGGCGGGTAGGTTTAGGGCGGGTAGTCGGCGGTTTCGTAGCTCAGCTCGCCGGCAACTCCTTCGGAGTCTCGATCTTGTGCATGCGGTCGACGACCGCCTGTTGCACCTTCTCGAAGGCGCGGACCTCGATCTGACGGACGCGTTCGCGGGAGACGCCGAATTCCTCGGCCAGCTCTTCGAGCGTGATCGGGTCATCGGCAAGGCGTCGCGCCTCGAAGATGCGCCGCTCGCGATCGTTCAAAACGCCGAGCGCCTGCTTCAATGCGTCCCGGCGATTGCCGAGTTCCTCGCCTGCGGCCAGCATGGTCTCCTGGTTGTCGCGCTCGTCGACGAGCCAGTCCTGCCATTCGCCGGATTCGGCGTCGAGCCGGATCGGCGCATTGAGCGAGGTATCGCCGGCCAGGCGCCGGTTCATCGAAATGACTTCCGCTTCGGTGACGCCCAGACGCGTGGCGATCGCCTTCACCTGATCGGGCTTGAGGTCGCCCTCTTCCAGCGCGGAGATACGGCTCTTGGCCTTGCGCAGGTTGAAGAACAGACGCTTCTGCGCCGCCGTGGTGCCCATCTTCACCAGGCTCCAGGAGCGCAGGATGTATTCCTGGATCGCGGCCCTGATCCACCACATCGCGTAGGTGGCGAGCCGGAAACCCTTGTCCGGTTCGAACCGCTTGACGGCCTGCATCAGGCCGACATTGCCTTCGGAGATCACTTCGCCGATCGGCAAGCCATAGCCGCGATAGCCCATGGCGATCTTGGCGACGAGCCGCAAATGGCTGGTGACGAGCTTGTGCGCCGACTCACGATCGCCATGTTCGCGCCAGGACTTGGCGAGCATGTACTCCTCCTGCGGTTCCAGCATCGGGAACCGCCGGATCTGCTCAAGATAGCGCGAAAGACCGCCTTCGGCGGTATAGGCCGGTAGGGCAGCGGTGGTAGGTCGGGCCATGAAATGCGCCCTCCTTCAAAAGGCCCCCGTAGTGGCGAGCCGTTGTGCGGCCGCAAAGCGCCGACCGCAACCCGTACATATAGAAACCATCTGCGGCGGCGAAAGGGCAGCGTTCTCACGAGGATTTGAGCGCTTCGGCGAGCCGGGACAGATCCGACGGAAGCGGGCTTTTGAATTCGAGCTTCTTGCCGGTGACCGGATGGGCGAAGCCGAGGAGATAGGCGTGCAGCGCCTGCCGCCCCAGCTTGTTGAACGCCTTGGCCGCCTTCGGAGTGAGCTGCGACACTTTGGTGCGAAAGCCCGCGCCATAGACCGGATCGCCGAGCAGCGGATGGCCGATGCGCGTGAGATGGACGCGGATCTGGTGGGT
>JAUSIF010000303.1 GCA_030648135.1 Xanthobacteraceae bacterium | reverse complement strand
TGAACGGCGACAATGACGCCGACGCAGTAGTTGCCGTCCGCGAGGGTGGCGAGGTCAACTGCCGACAGCGTGCCGGGCGGAAATCCGTAAAGCTCGGACTGGTTCGCCTCGCCGATGATATCGACGGGATCGCCGATATACATCGCGCTCGCGTTGTCGGAGCGGACGTAATACGGCGTGACCTGGCCGTTCCAGGGCGCGCCGTTGCGGTATCGCACGGGCCGCAGGCCGAAGGGGGCGTTTGTGTTGCTCAAGATCAACCTCCCGATGCGCTAGGCCTCGCAGCGCCGGATGCGCGCGATGGCCACGGCGCGAGTGCGCCAAGGCAGTATCGGTCAATCGGGATCGTCTATCGGGGATAGCGTCTATCGAGAGAGGGGTGGATTACCTGACCGCCTCGATCTTGATTCGACTGGACCCGTCGGGGTTCGTCGGTACGTGCAGGCCCTTATCCTTCGCCTCGCCTTCGATCGCGCCACGGTGAATCTGTGCGTCGATCAAGTTCATCTCAGCTTCAAGGGCCTTGCTGTCGTCGTTGTAAATCGAGAGCGGGATTTCCATCAGGTACGTCTGGAGGCCGCCGCCACTATCGGCGGTTCCAGCAACGCGACTTATACGCTCTTTCGAAACCGCGTCAATACGGAAATCATAGCCGAGCTCCTTCATCCGCTGGATGTTGCCGGGCTGGTCGTTGATCCAGCACTGATGCCAGCCCTGGCGCTTCGGATAGTCCAAGCGCGGCACGCGCGAGTTCGCGGCGCGGCGATTGCCTTCGCGAAGCTGGCGCGCGCGGATCGAGGCAGCGTCTTCGTCGCTCGGCTGTGCGATTGCTTCCTGCGGCAGCGCGGCCTGCTCTGGTTGCGGCGCTGGCGCGGCGGTTTGAACGTGGCGGACGGGCTGCGGCGTGCTGCGAGGGGCCATTTTGCTCACCTTTTGTAATCGCGAAGGTAGTCTTCTCTCGTCATGCCTTTGATCGTTTTGACGAGGTAGTCACAATGCTGTTTTTCTTCGGCAGTCATCGTTTCGTAGGTCAGCCCGTCATGCGGTTGCTCGTTTCCACCACCTGGGGAAGCGACACGCGGCGGCGCGCGGCGGCGAAGGTTTGTCGGCGGACCGGGCGGCACCGGTGGCGAAACCGGTTCCTCGATCTCCGCTTCATGGCCGGGGAAATAATGCGGATAATCCGCGCCAAATTTCTTTTCTACCCATTGGCCCATTTTCTCCAGGCGGTCGGCGAGCGGAATGTTCCGATCAATCGTTGATTCGTAGGCGATCGCCGCCTGATTGAGAACGATATCCGCGCCAAACCATTTATTCTCTGGTCTAGCCTTCCAAACCTCGACCTCCGGAATTGTCTGCATGACCGGCGGTGCTTCGGCGGCCGGAGCGACCCCGTTCACCTTGGCGGGCGGCGGCACCTGCTCGGCTTGCTCTGAATCGAGCCGCGCGATCTTGGCCTTGGTGTCGTCGTAGGCGGCCGGATCGCCAGTGCGCGCGGCGGCGTCCATCTCGCGCTCGAGATCGGCGCGCGCGCGCTTGTAGGCGCGCTCATTGGCTGATTTGTTGCTCTCGTGCATCTGCCGGATGACGGCCGCGGCCTCGTCGACCTTGCGCGCAGTGTCGGTGACCGTCGATTCCAGTTTGACGATGGTGGAGTCCTGCTGGCGCAGCCGGTCCCGCAAGATCGGGACTTCCTGCTCAACCTTGGCGATGTAGTCGGCGGCGGAAAGGAATGACTTCGGCCGGCGGCTGGCCGGGGCGCCGGAGAACTCGGCCTCGGGCCGCCATCCTAGGCGACGGGCAAACTTCTCGGTATCGACAGCAACGGCTTCTGCTGGAGCGCCGTTGCCGGGTGGATTCTGCGGTGGTGCGTTCGGATCGATCTGGTCAGAGCCAGGGTCAATATGGGTCATTCGTGCCTCGCTTGCGTGGATTCATACAATTTCGGAACGCGGAACACAAGCCTTAGACGACACTCTTGCCTTCGACGCCGCGCGCCATCCTCTCGCGGGTTCTCGACTTGAGCGTTTCCAACGCTTCGGTGACGTGCGTCAATGCGTCGGCGTTCTCGGGACAGGCGAACGGCCCGGCCTGAAACGACAGAAGGCGGTCGGCCACGATGGCAAGTAGCACCTCTTGCGTAATGCCGTTAATGCCGGCCTCGTTGATCGGCCCGTTCTGGAATCGAATGACGAGCGGATCAAGTTCTGAGCCTGGTGGTTTGCCGTCGGCCGCACGGCTGGTAATCTCGTAGACGTGGCAAGCACCGCCAGCGCCGGGATTGTTCAGAACGGCTATTTCGATACGGTCATTGACCGGATTCGCTATGTGGGAGTGGAGCTTTCGCATGGTGTGGTCCTTTGTTTTGATCTCTCAACATCCATTAATTATCGGCTTATCTGAAACCAGTAGCCGGCTGTAAACGGTCCAGCCTTTGCCGCCATGCTCTCTCTCAAGTATCGGCTTCGTTCGCCAGTACAGCGTTGCAGGTCCGGCAAGTTTTCTGCTGGCGACATATCGGTCCAGCGCGTCTATCCATTCCCCAGTAGCAAGTCCTGGGGCTGGCCATGATTCAGGCTCCGGAACAGGCTCGCCTTCGGCTTTGACCCCTGAGTGCATGAGCGTGACGTACGGCTCGCCAGTCTGGCTTCGCGGTCCAATGAGTCCATCGACACAACGATATGCTCTCTCAACAATCGACATCATCCCGGGAATTGCCTCGGATTCTTCCATCGCGTCGATTTGTTTGTCGGTCAATGGCGGATCGTATTGCTTCACGATAGCCTCGTCGCCCTCGGCTAATTGAAACCGAGAAGGGGAAACAGCTTCATTATGAGAACGATCAGCACCACGCCGAACAAAACGTACTGGACGATCTGCTTGATGAGCGGGTCCGGCGCAAACCGCTCGTTGATCGCCCAAATGATGAGCGCCACGATGACGATGACGATGATCGGGACGAGAAGGGCCACGAGCCCTCCCATCGATGAAGCGGCGGCTATGGTGGTGAGCAACGGCATGTGAGCCTCCAAAGTGTGCGATGTGCCGCCGTTATAGCGGCCTTGTCGCCTTCACGCTGTGGTCGACGAGGATGTAATAGGTCTGTCCATCATCGCCGGAAAGAATAATCCCAGAATATCGGTTGAAAACTACGCGACTCCCAGCTTTAGGGATTTCCTTTTCTAATCTACGAGTGCGGTCGCTGTTCCAAATGAACGCGTCTGGTCCTAATTCAATTAGGATTCCACTCTCTGCTGCGTCAGCTTTTTGATCTACGATTGGCGCTGGAATGATAATATTCCCGATCTTTTGCATCGGTAGATCAGGCAATACTAGAACATGCTCGGTTACCGCAGTCCAACCAGACTCGTTTTTACCGGAATAGTTCGCAGTAATATATTGAGAAAGCGGTGTTTTGTATGTGGAAGCCGAACTAGTTCTCGGCGCTTTCGTTTCAATTATCTTTTTCGTTGTCATCGGCTTGTAGCTCCTGCTTTTTCATCTGGTTGATTTCATCGTAGAACTTTACGAGTTCGGCGAAGTCGGGCTCGGCAGCGCGCTTGAGCGTATTTGACACCCCGCGCATTTCATCGGCGATGGCGAGGCTGAGCTTCCCGCCTTCCCATGCTTCGACCGCGGCGCCTTTGATGTCGGCGCGCTGATCGAGTAGGTACTGGAAATAGGCCTTCGTAACCGGGTGGTGCTTCCAAGTGTTGAACTCGGTCGCGCCGATGCCGCTGGGGATGGTCGTAGCCTGCTTCTTCTCGTCGGCCATTAGATATCCTGTTGCTTGAACTGCCGCATGCTTTGGGCGTCCGGCACGTCCTCTGGGTGAATTGTATTGCGATCTAGCGGCAACGGCAATGACCGCTCGACGTTCACCATCGGATCGTGCGGCTCACGTGTCGGTGGGGTTGGGTAGACTCTGGGCTGACCTTCTTCGGGCGGGACCGCCATGTCACCAGCATATCCAAGCGTCGATGTTTTCTTCGGCGCGAACGGATCGTGGTCGATCGGGACGAAGTGGATCGCCGCCACGTCGACCGGCGCGCTAGGCGGCGGGCCAGCCGATTGTCCTGCGGGCACCGTCAATCCGCCGATCATCCCGTTCCATCGCTGCCAGAAATCAGGCATGGACTCGGCTGCTCGCTTTGGGATCGCACTACCAAGCCCGCGCTCGCCGATCAGGCGTCCGACCTTGGCGATAGGAGAATCTGCCCACGGCGAGACGGGCTGCGATGCTGGGTCAAGGACATTTCCGCTCGACGGCGCCGCAGCAACGAACGGATCGTCATCGATCGGAACCAAGTCCACCATCGGCCGTCACCGCATCGTCAGATTGTTGTTCGCCGGGCCGCCTTGTGGCTGTGCCGTTCCGGCCGCGGCGCTGTTCGGCTGTCCGGCAATCGCCTGGAAAGGATCGTAGTCGACCGGCTGAAACTCGACTGGCCAATGCGAGCCGGTGTTGTTCGGAACCTGCTGAAGCCCGGGGAGGAACGTCGTCATATCCACCGGAGCACCGCCGAGCATGGGCTGATTTGTCGCACCGAAAGATGGTGCTGCCGTCGTTCCTGGCAACCCAGCGCCCATGGCAGGCGCGATAGGCGGCGGTTGGAAATTCCCGCCTATCGGTTGCTGTAGAGGAGCAAGCGGCTGCTGCGTAACGCTTGGCGGTTGAAGCTGCCCGATATTGCCAATGGGCTGGCCAGCCGGATTGTCCGGAGCCTTGCCAACATTAAACTCTTCTGGGATCGCGCCGGCACCAATTCCGCTCAAATTTGGCATGACGTTATTTCTCCCCGCCGTGCACTACCTTCAGATACTTCCCTTTATTCCCATGATGCGGGACGTACCAGTTCCCGTCCGGTGCTTTCTTCGCGCCGATTAGGGCCGGGTGGAAGCCGTCGTCGCGCGGTGCCCCGTCCATCACGCGCATGAACTTCCCCTTCCGCTTGGGGTCAGGCACGTAGAAATGCCCGTCCGGTGCCTTGCGCGCGCCAGGGACAGGCGGCTCCTCGCCATCGTCGGACGGCGCTGGTTCACCGGGAGGTTCCTGCCCAGCTAGCCCACCTTCCGCTCCCTGCTGTGACTGCTCTCCGGTCAAAGATTCGACCATGAACTTGACGACCTCGAGCTGATGCGTCGCCCAGTCGACGTTCTGCGCGTTCGATGCCTTGTCGGCCTGCGCGATGTAGAGCACGGCTTGCGCGATGTCCTTGATCTGCTTGACCCGTTCCGATTGCCCCTTGAGCTCGAGCTCGGCCGCTTTGGCGATCAGTTCAGGGTTCGGCGGCGGGTTCGGGTTGAGGATTCTGTCGACGTCCTCGGTCTGCGCTGCGTCAAAGATACGACGC
>JAUSIF010000249.1 GCA_030648135.1 Xanthobacteraceae bacterium | reverse complement strand
GACTGGTCACCCACTGCATGAACAAGGCCACTGCCGAAACGACCAGGACGTCACCGCAAGATGTTTCTATCCCGATCATACGTCGCTTGCGACGGGTGATTGCTAGCGCTTTACAATACTACCGTGATCCGTTAGTATTGTCGCGTGACGATCAAGTCGTTCAAGTGCGCCGAGACAGCACTCCTGTTCGGCGGCACCCGAATCAGACGGTTCGTCAATATCGAAGCCGTCGCAATGCGCAAGCTTGCGATGCTGAATCGGGCCGGAAGAATTGATGATCTGCGCGTTCCGCCCGGCAATCGCCTGGAAGCACTAAAGGGTGATCGCGCCGGGCAGCACAGCATCCGCGTCAATAATCAGTACCGTATATGCTTCGTATGGACGGCGTCAGGACCCTCAAACGTCGAGATCGTGGATTACCACTGAGAATCATCATGCGCAAAGTTCCCTATCCCCATCCTGGCGAAATCCTCCTGGAAGAGTTCCTGAAGCCAATGGGCATCACCCAGTATCGGCTCGCGAAGGAAATTGGCGTCCCTCAGCGCCGTATCGGCGAAATTGTTTCCGGCAATCGCAGTGTCACGGCCGATACGGGTCTGCGGCTTTCCCGCTTCTTTGATATGTCTGAGGGATTCTGGATAGGACTACAGTTGGACTACGACGCCGCCTGTGCGAAAGATTCCCTCGGCAAGACTTTGGCGAAAATCAAACCCTGGAAAAGTGCCGGCGCAAGCCGTGCTGCGGTCTAACAATCGGTTCCAGGGAAACTTTGCGGTCCGTGTCCGCGCGCGGGTCAATGCGCGATTTCCATGAGCCCCGGTGCTCGACCACGGCTTGATCTTCTCCAGCTTTGAACCCAAAGTGCGTTCCGCGACTTCGGTGTCACAGGCCACTTGGGCGCGCAGCCAGTAGCCGTTGGAAAGGCCGAAAAACCGGCACAGGCGCAAATCGGTGTCGGCAGTAATGGCCCGTTTGTCCGCCACAATGTCTCCGACACGCTGCGCAGGCACGCCAATCTCCTTCGCCAACCGGTACTGGCTGATTTCCATCACTCTTACGGCCATTCCGGCACGCACGCCAGCCCGCCGGCAGGCGAGCGGCAAATTCCGGTAATTGCGTCGCCGCGCGGAGATATGAACCGGCATTGCGAACCCGATGATAGTCCGGCGCAGGCGGCAATCGCCTCGGCTGGCGGTTGCCGCCTCACGCCCTCGCCCTTGCCGGGAGGCGAATCGCCGCCGAAACGCGACTGGACGCGCAGGAGCGTGCCGCGGAAGCAGCCGACCGTGTACGGATACTCGCGCGTGAGAACGTAGTGATACATGCTCACTTCCCTGCCGTCCCACACGATCCGGCTCACGCGCCCGTGGCATTCATCGAGGTCGGCGTTGGTGAGCTCTTTGCCGCGCTCGTCGTACCTGCTATAGATGCCAAAGCCGTCGAGCGCATAACCGATCAGCGTGTTGCCGGCGGTGGCGCCCGGAACGCACGAACTCGGGCCGCGGAATGAGAAAGCGCCACTGCCAATCCGTTACGGCTTGATGCCCAGCAGCTTCGCCGCGGTCTCGCCGAGCATTGCCCTGCGCTCGGCGTCGCTCAGTCCCGGCGTGTTGAGTACGTGATCCACCGACTCGCTCTGCCACGGGTACGGGTAGTCGGTGCCCAGGACGATCTGCCCCGCGCCGACTTCCGCGGCTAAATGCCGCAGCGCTTCGGGAGTAAATATGAGCGAATCGAAATAAAGCGACCTCAGATATTCAGTCGGTTTCTTCTTCAGCACGATTTGAGGATTGCATTCGCCGGGGGCGACGCGGCAGCCATGATCCGACCGGGGCGCGTAGGACGGCAGGTAACCGCCGCCGTGGGCCGCGCAGATCTTGAGCCTGGGGAAGCGGTCCAGCGTCCCCTCGAAGATCAGATGCGAAAGCGCGATGGTGGTGTCAAGCGGATTGCCGATGACGTTGGCCAGATGGCCGTTGCCTTTGAAACGTTTCGCGAGCTCCGGCGTGCTCTGCGGATGGATGAAGATCAGCACGCCGAGTTCCTCCGCCTTCGCCCAGAACGGGTGGAACTTCGGGTCGGAAAACTCGTCCCCGGCGACACTCGCGCCGACTGCCGCGCCGCGCAGCCCGAGCTTCTTGACTCCTTCTACCAGTTGCTGGACAGCGAGGTCCGGATACTGCAGCGCCACCGAGGCGAAGGCGACGAAGCGTTCCGGGTGCGCCGCGCACAGTTCGGCGAGTTTCTCGTTCTGGATTTTGACGACCTGGCCCGCGAGATCGCGTTCCGCCTTGTACCAGAACGGGTTGATGCTGAGCGCCTCGACGTCTATGCCCTGCTCGTCCATCACGCGGATGCGGTCCTGCGCCACTATGACGATCTCCGGCTCGCGCTGATCTTCCAGCGTCTTCCCCATCATGGCCAGCGTCCGCGGTATCACGCAGGGCGCGTGCACATCGCTGGTCTTCACGCGGCGGCCGCTCACCGCCACCTGCCTGCGCCGCCCACCCGGCTGCGCCTGCGCGGCAT
>JAUSIF010000288.1 GCA_030648135.1 Xanthobacteraceae bacterium | reverse complement strand
CGGAAGTGCGCGCCGCCATCGCTTTCGCTTTCCGGGAATTGAAGCTGGTGCTGGAGCCCGCGGGTGCCGCCGCGCTGGCGGCGCTTCTTGCCGGCAAGGTCGAGGTCGAGGGCAAGTTCGCGGTGCTGGTGCTGTCGGGAGGAAACGTCGATCCCGAACTGTTCGCGTCGGCGATCGGCGGCCGCTGATTGGCGTCAGGAAAAGAGCGCCATGCGCTCGGCCGGCGAAAGCGCTTCGATGCCGTCGCCGCGCGCCGCGGCGGCATCGGTCTTAGCGTCCGGTTTCATGCTAGGCGGCCGGTGGTCCGGCGCGATCGCGGGAGCCGTCGCGGCCGTGTCCGCCGCGGGTGCCGATGCCGCGCCCGTTGCCGGCCGCTCGTCGGCCGGCGCGTCGAACACCTCCAGGTCATCGAGATCGAATTCGCCGAGATTGCGGGGGTCGCGGATTCCGCCGCCGTTCTCGCGCCAGAACACGTCCTCGGTGCGCTGGACCGCCAGAAGTTCGTCGATGGCCGGCTGCTGGAGGCCCAGGCCGGGCCGCGCCGGCCCGTTGACCAGGGAGGCGTCCACCACCGTGTCGTCCGCCGGCACCAGCTCGAGGTCGTCGAGCCGCCAGATTTTGATCATGGCGTCGATGCGCGCCTCCAGGAAGCGAAAAACCTGGATCACCTTGCGGATGCGCTGGCCGGTCAAATCCTGGAACGAGCAGGCGGTGTAGACTTCGCTCGCGTTCGAATCGAGCAGGTCGCAGATGGAAGCTTCGATCCCCTGCTCGCGCATGGTCCAGGCGATCTCCTGGATGCGCTCGGCGGCGGCGAGGATGTCGGAGGTGGCCTTGGCGGTGGTCTCGACGATGGCGTCGAGCTCGTTGGAGGCCTCGTCGATCCGGCCGGCGTGCTCGCCGCCGGGCTTGAGCGAGGCGATCTCGGCCTTGGTCCGCGTGATCGCATTCATCATGTCGACGAGGTCGAGGCGCATACGGTCGCTCTCGAGCGTCATCGCCCGTTGTGCGATCGAATGTTCCAGCCGCTCGATCGCCTTCAGCACCAGACGGGTATCGGCGTGGCGGTTGCGCCGGGCGTGCTCGGACAAGAACCATCGCCCGCGCGCCGTCTCCAGGACGGCGGCGGCGATCGCCTCGTAATCTGCGTCCGTCAAGGGCGCAGGAGCGGGGGGTAGCGACATGGGGCCCCGGATGCCGAGAGTTAAAGACGCGGGTACCAACCTGCCGGACGAATCTTCAAGGAACAGTTTACCTATCGCCGCCGATACCTCCAAAGTCTGATCGCAAGCTTAAGGTAATCCATTGACCCGCCTATCGCTCGCCTCCGCCTATGTGGCGCTGTTTTTGACGATCGGCGTCTATTTGCCGTTTTTCCCGGTATTTCTCGAGGCGCGCGGGTTCACGCCGGAGTTGATCGGGCTCGCGGTCGCCATACCGCTCATCGTTCGGCTGGCGGCGCTGCCGGCGGCCGGCATCCTGTCCGACCTCAGCGGGCGGCCGCGTGCATTCCTGGCGGGGTTGGGACTGTTCTCGGCGGCGGGCTTCGCCCTCGTGGGCATCGCGTCCGGGCAGGCGGCAATTCTCGCCGGTATCGCCTTCGCGTCCCTGTTCTGGCACCCGGCCTTTCCGCTCTTGGAGTCGCACGCCGCCCGTCTGGCCGCGCTGGGACGGGTGGACTATGGGCGCATCCGGCTGTGGGGCTCGATCGCCTTCGTCGCCGCCAATCTCGCCGCCGGACTGGCGCTCGATCACCTGCCGGCGGGCGCGGTGGTCTGGATGGTGGCGGGGCCGTTCCTGTTATTCGCGTTCACGGCGGTGACGATCCCGGAGCTTCCTGCCGCCGTCCCGGCAGCGGTCAATGAACCGGTCGCAGCAGCGCCGGCAAAATTGGTGCTCGGCGTCGCCGCCGCCGCGTTCGTTCAGGCGAGCCACGCCATGCTCTATGCCTTCGCCTCGCTGCATTGGGCGCGAGCCGGTCTCGGCTCGGGGACCATCGGCGCGCTGTGGGCGATCGGCGTCGTCGCCGAAATCGTGATGTTCATCTTCGGCACTCGAGCGCTCGGCTCCTTCTCGCCGCTCATGCTGCTGGTGATCGGGGGCGTGGCCGCGGCCGTGCGTTTCGGAGCACTCGCGCTCGATCCGCCGGCGGCGCTCTTGTTCCCGCTCCAGCTCTTGCATGGACTTTCATTCGCGGCGAGCCATCTCGGGCTGATGACGCTGATCGCCGGCGAGGTCCCGGCGCATGCGGCGGGCCGGGCGCAGACCTATGCCTCGACCGCGATCGGCCTGGCGTTGGCGCTCGCGACCGTGGCGGCCGGCCCGCTCTATGCGGCGTTCGGGGCGGCGGCCTATGCGGGATCGGCGGCGCTCGGCGCGATCGGCGGATTGCTGGCGCTGTTGGCCTTGGCTCAACCCCATAACTCGGGCCCGCCCGGGAGGATGCGCGAGCCCTGGTAAGCGAGGCCCTCGGGCCGGTCGCGCGCGAGCAACAGCGGTCCGTCGAGATCGACGAAACGGGCGCGTCCGCAAAGCAACAACGCCGGCGCTACGCCAAGCGAGGTCGCGACCATCGAGCCCACCATGATTTCGAATCCTGCGCGCGCCGCCGCCTCGACGAGCGCGAGCGCCTCGGTCAATCCGCCGGCCTTGTCGAGCTTGACGTTGACGGCGTCGTATTTGCCGCCGAGCCGCGGCAGGGTGGCGCGGTCGTGCACGCTCTCGTCGGCGCAGACCGGCACCGGCCGCGGGATGGCGGCGAGCGCCGCGTCGTCGCCGGCGGGCAGCGGCTGTTCGACCAATGCCACGCCCGCGGCGGCGCAGGCGGAGAGGTTTTCGGCGAGATTGCCGGAGCGCCAGCCCTCGTTGGCGTCGACGATGAGGGTCGCGGCCGGCGCCGCCGCGCGCACCGCCTGCAGACGTTCCGCATCGCCCGGCGCGCCGAGCTTGAGCTTCAAGATCGGAAGGCCCGATTTGCGCGCGGCTTCCGCCATCGCCGCGGGCGCAGCGAGACTGATCGTAAAAGCGGTGACGACGGGCTGCGGCGGATCAAGCCCCGCGATTTCCCACGCCCGCCGGCGCAGACGCTTGGCTTCCAGATCCCACAGCGCGCAATCGAGCGCGTTGCGCGCGGCTCCCGCCGGCAGCGCCGATTGCAGGCCGGCGCGGTCGAGCCCGGCGGCAATGCGGGGGCCGAGGCGCTCGATCGCGGCGATGACACCCGCGGAGGTTTCGCCATAGCGGGCATAGGGCACGCATTCCCCGCGTCCGGCGGCGGGGCCGTCATGGATTTCCGCCACCACCACCACCGCCTCGGTCTTGGCGCCGCGGCTGATGGTGAAATGCCCGGCGATCGGCCAGCGCTCACTGCGGACGGACAGGCTGCGCATCGGTGGCTGCATGGGCAAAGTTCCGTCTCGGCCGGGCCGGAGCGCTCGCTTCAGAAACGCGAGCCGGCGCGGAAAATATGGTTAACCAAGTGTAAATGAAATGCTCGACGGGCGGGGGTGGCTTGAGTATGAACAATGGAAGGCCCTCCCCCGGGGGTTTTTGGGCCCGAGGGGTTTGTATGGCCCCCCCTAGGAGCGCGTTTGTGGCCGCAGAAATCGCATTGCTCAGCGCCAAGATCGATGGCCGCCGGCTGGTGCTCGCCGCCGCCGGCCGCTGGGTCTCCGCCAAGGCGAACGAGATCGAGACCTTGCTCGACGTGATCTACCGAAAGGGCTTCAAGGTCGATCAGCTCGAGATCAACCTTGCGCAGCTGGAGCGCTTGGACACCGTCGGCGCCTGGCTGATCGAACGGCTGCGCCGCACCGCCAGCGACGCCAAGATCAGCGCCGAGATCGTCGGTCTCGATCCGCGCTATAAGATTCTGCTCGACGAGGTGGCGATCTCCAACAAGGAGCCGCCGCACCCGCACCCGAAGAAGGGCGCGCTGCGGGATACCTTCGAACATGTCGGCATGGCGGTGGCGTCCACGGCCGACGACTTCGTCGCCATCGTGCGTTTCCTCGGTTTGGTGGTGATTGCGTCGCTGCATGTGCTGATCCATCCCACACGCCTGCGTTTCACATCGATGGTCCACCATCTCGATCTGGTGGGCTTCCGCGCGGTGCCGATCATCGTGCTGATCAACTTCCTGATCGGGGCCATCCTGGCGCAACAGGGCATCTTTCATTTCCGCAAGTTCGGCGCCGAGACCTTCGTGGTGGACATGGTCGGAATCCTCGTCTTGCGCGAGGTGGGCGTGCTGATCGTTTCCATCATGATCGCGGGCCGTTCCGGCAGCGCCTATACCGCCGAGCTCGGCTCGATGAAGATGCGCGAGGAGATCGACGCGCTGCGCGTCATGGGCTTCGAGCCGGTCGAGGTTCTGATCCTGCCGCGGCTGACCGCGCTCGTCATCGCGCTGCCGCTGTTGACCTTCATCGGCAGCATGGCGGCGCTGTTCGGCGGCGGGCTGGTCTGCTGGCTCTATGGCGGCTTCGCGCCGGAAGTCTTCCTCGACCGGCTGCAGGACGCCATCACCTTGGACACCTTCAAGGTCGGAATGATCAAGGCGCCGTTCATGGCGATGATCATCGGGCTGGTCGCCTGCGTCGAAGGGATGCGGGTCGAGGGCAGCGCCGAGTCGCTCGGCGATCACACCACCATGTCGGTGGTGAAGGCGATCTTCCTCGTCATCGTGCTCGACGGCATGTTCGCCATGTTCTTCGCCGCAATCGGGATGTGAACCATGGCCGAGATCGGAACCATTGGTCGCGCCCCGAGCGGCGGATTCGGCCGAACGAACGGCGCCAATGTCGTAAACGTGATCAGCGTGCGCGACCTCGAGGTCGGTTATCACGACACGCCGGTGCTGAAGGGATTAAATCTCGACGTCAGACGCGGCGAGGTGCTCGGTTTTGTGGGCGGTTCCGGCATGGGCAAGTCGGTGCTGACCCGTACCATCATCGGCCTGTTGCCGAAATGGAAGGGCACCATCGAGGTGTTCGGCCGCGATCTCGACGCGATCGAGGAGGAGGAGCGGGAGGAAATCGAGCGCCGCTGGGGCGTCATGTTCCAGGGCGGCGCGTTGTTCTCTTCGCTCACGGTGCGGCAGAACGTGCAGTTCCCGATGCGGGAAAACCTCGATTTGTCCAAACGGCTGATGGAGGAAATCTCGCTCGCCAAGCTGGAAATGGTCGGCCTTCACCGCGACGTCTTGAACAAGATGCCGTCGGAACTCTCGGGCGGCATGATCAAGCGCGTGGCGCTCGCCCGCGCGCTCGCGCTCGATCCGGAAATTTTGTTTCTGGACGAGCCGACCTCGGGCCTCGACCCCATCAGCGCCGGCGAATTCGACACGCTGATCAGAGCCTTACAGCAAACTTTGGGTCTTACGGTTTTCATGGTAACCCATGATCTGGATAGCCTCTATTCGGTCTGCGACCGGATCGCGGCGCTGGCCGACGGTAAGGTGATCGCCGAAGGGCCGATCGAGACGATGCTGCAATCCCAGCATCCTTGGTTGAAGTCCTATTTCCACGGCGAGCGGGCGCGGGCGCGAAGGCCGGCTACGGGCACACAAGCAACACAATCGAGGTAATGGTAGAGTAATCTCATGGAAACGCGTGCAAACTATCTTCTGATCGGCATCTTCTCGCTCGCCGTGATCTTGGGCGCCTTCGGCTTCGTCTGGTGGTTTCAGCGCGTAGGCGACGCAAGCTCTCGTTCCGTCTACGAAGTGGTCTACGATGGGTCGGTTTCCGGCCTGCGCCCGGGTTCGGCCGTAAATTTCAACGGCATTCGCGTGGGCGAGGTGTATCGTCTCGATCTTGATCCAAGCGATCCGCACCGCGTGATCGCGCAGATCGGCGTCTCCGGCAACACGCCGATACGTTCGGATACCAGGGCCGGACTTGAATTCCAGGGCCTCACCGGCGTCGCCGCGGTCACCCT
>JAUSIF010000248.1 GCA_030648135.1 Xanthobacteraceae bacterium | reverse complement strand
TCGAGGACGAGGCCGGCGGCGGCATTGGCCTTGTAGCGGTCCATGGCGGCGATGAGTTCGTCGCGTGCGGCATGTTGAACGGAAAGATCGAGCGCGAGCGCGACCGGCTCCAGCGCCCGCCCGCTGGCGAGCCCGGCCTGGTGCAATTCGGCGAGCCCGCGCCCGTCGATCCATTTTTCCAGACCGGCGATGCCGGCATTGTCCACATTCACATGACCGAGCACGTGCGCGGTCTCAAAACCCGCCGGATAGACGCGCTTGTTCTCGCGCAGGAACCCCACCCCCGGGACGCCGAGGTGATGGATCTCGTCCAGCTGTTGCGGCGTAATCTCCCGTTTCAGCCACACGAAGCTGCGCCGGGAAGCGAGCCGATCGCGCACTTCGGTGGCGTCGAGATCGGGCAGTACCGCGGTGATCAACTCGACCGCTTCGTCCACATCGATGATCCGGCGCGGATCGGCGTAGAGCGAGGCGGCTTTTATGTCGGTCGCGAGCAGCCGCCCGGCGCGGTCGAGAATGTCGGGCCGCGAGGCGGCGACGGCATCGGCCGCCGAGCCGCGGCGCGCGATGTGACTCTCGGGCGCGATGCCGAGATGGATCAGGCGCAGCGCGATCACGCCGTAGACCACGGCGAAGCCGAGAATGAGGAGACCGATGCGGAAGCGCGCAGTGGCGCCTCCCGCAGGCCTGAGCAGCGGCTGCAGCCGCCGGAGCAAGCCCCCCGATCCGTCTCGGTGCGCGAGCGTGAGCCGCATTCTCAATTTCCCTTGCGAACCGAGCCCGTCGTCTCGGTCTTGCCGGCGCCGTTCTGCGAGCGAAGGAAGTCGCCGAGCGGATCGCCGGCGACATCGTCCTTGGCCGACAGGGTGTCGAGGAATTCGCCGATCGGATCGCCTTCGCCGGTTCCCTTGGGCTTTTCGGGCAAGCGGCTGAGATCGTCGATGCGCGAGACATCGAGCGGTTTCATGCCGAGATGGCGGCTGGCGAGGTCCTGGATGCGCGCCGGCGCCGAGAGCCGGGTCCATTCGGCGCGCAGCGTGGCGATCTTTTCGCGCTCGGCGCGGATTTCGGCGCGCAGCTTGGCGGAATGCTGCGCCTCATAAGTCGAGCCGTACTTGACCTTATAGACCACCACCGCCGCGGTGACGAGGCAGACGATGGCAAAGAGATGCAGCACGCGCGCCATGCTCACCTCCCGCGCGGCGAAGGCTCGAGGGACGGATAGCGCACGAGCAGTAGAGCGAGCGGATCGTCTTCGCGCGCCGCCGCGTCGGTGCGCTCGGCGGCGCGGAGCTTGGCCGACCGCGCGCGCGGATTGGCTTCGATTTCGGCCGGCGTGGGAATCGCGGGCTTCTTGGTGAGCAAGCGGAATGTCGGCGTCGGCGCTGCCGCTTCGGGCCGGTGGCGTGACGGCGATAGGGTGCGGCCGCGCGCGACGAGAAAGGTCTTGACGATGCGATCCTCGAGCGAATGGAAGGCGATGACCACGAGCCGCCCGCCGGGCTTGAGGGCGCGCTCGGCCGCGAACAGCGCGCGCGCAAGCTCGTTCAGTTCGTCGTTCACGAGCAAACGCAGCGCCTGGAAGCTGCGGGTGGCGGGATCGATCTCGCCCGGCCGCGCGCGCACGACGCCGCGGACGATCTCGGCGAGCTCCAGCGTGCGCCGGATCGGCTTTTCCTTGCGCGCCTCCACCACGGCGCGGGCGACGGCGCGGGCGCGGCGCTCCTCGCCGAGCAGCGCGAACAGACGGGCAAGTTCCGCCTCCGGCCATTCCCGGATCACGTCGGCGGCGCTCAAGCCTGTTCTTTCCATGCGCATGTCGAGCGGACCGTCGCGGCGGAAGGAGAAGCCGCGCTCGGGCTGGTCGAGCTGCATGGAGGAAACGCCGAGATCGATGAGCACGCCGTCGAGCATCCCGTGCCCGAGATCGCGCGCGATCCGATCGAGAGCGGAAAAGCGTTCCTCGGCGAGCACGAGCCGGCCTTTTGCCGCCTCGACCAGCCCCGCGCCGCCGACGATCGCGCTGCGATCGCGGTCGAGCGCGATGACCTTGCAATTGGCTGCGGCGAGAATCGCCTGGGTGTGACCACCGGCGCCGAAGCTGGCATCGAGATAAATGCCGCCGTCGCGGGGCGCGAGGTACGAGAGAACCTCGCGGAGCATGACCGGATGATGGCGGACCGGTCCGCCAGCGGCACCCGCCGGGGTGCCGCGGTCCGCCGTCATCCCGCTGCTCCGGGAGGTTCTCCCGCGCCCTGCTTGGAGCCGAGCTCTCGCCGCAACGCCCGCACCTTCTCGGTGGCCTCTTCGAGATGGGTACGGAAGCGCTCCGGCTCCCAGATCTGGAACTTGTGGCCGAGGCCGACGAAGGCGACGGCGTCCTTGAGCTGCGCGTGCGCCTTCAGCGTCTCGGTGAGGACGATGCGGCCTTCCGAGTCGATCTTCAGCGTCTCGCTGCGGCCATAGAGCGCCGCCGCCAGCTCCTCGCGCTGTTCCGAATAGGGCGGAAACCGGTTCATCAGCGCCTCGATCTCGGCGATGAGCGCATTGCCCCCCGCATCGAGCGCCGGCCGGCCGGGCGCCGGCTGACAATAGAGTCCCTGGTAGCCGTCGCGCGCGAGCACGGCGCGGAAGCTCGCCGGAATCGACACTCGTCCCTTGGCATCGAGACGCATCATGTAGGTCGCAACAAAGCGGTCCATGGTTCCGCCCGACGCACGCACGCATCCCCATTCGCCGAACGGGCAACACTCCGGGCAGAAGCGGCGAGCCGCCCCGCCCGACCGGGATGCTGACGTACCGGAACGGGATGGTTTGGGATATCATGGGATCATATGGTCGTCAATGGACGAAGGCGGAAAGCGGTGCGCGATCGCCCGTCCTCGCGGCCGCGACCCTCGAGTGCGATTAACGCGTTGGGAAGCTTAAGAAACGGTTGCGCTGGGTCGCGGAATGCCTCGGCGGCCGGGCGATCGGCGGATAATGTGCTGACTTCGAATCCCAAGTGATCGGAGCACTCCGGTGCAGGCGCCCTTCCGGCCCGATTCCGCCCTCGTCATCAAGGTCTCAGCTTCGCCCACCCAGGGCGAGCGCGTGGGCGTCGCCGCCCCCGACATAATCGTCCTGCATTACACCGGCATGGCCGACGCGGAGGGCGCGCTCGCGCGCCTCGTCGATCCCGCGTCCGAGGTGTCGGCGCATTATTTCGTCCACCAGGACGGCCGCATCATCCAGCTGGTGCCCGAGGCGCGCCGCGCCTGGCATGCCGGCGAATCCTCTTGGCAAGGCGAGAGCGACATCAATTCGCGCTCCATCGGCATCGAGATCGTCAATCCCGGCCACGATTTCGGCTATCCCGATTTCCCCGATCGCCAGATCAAGGCGGTGGTCGCGCTCTGCCGCGATATAGCGGCGCGAAATAAAATCCGCGCTGACCGCGTGCTCGCCCATTCCGACGTGGCGGCGATGCGCAAGCAGGATCCCGGCGAGAAATTTCCATGGCAGCGGCTGCATCGCGCGGGCGTCGGCCATTGGGTGAAGCCGACCGCGATCCGCAAAGGGCCCGTGCTCGCGCGCGGCGATCGCGGCGAGGCGGTGGCGGCGCTGCAGACCATGCTCGCGCGCTTTGGCTATGGCGTCGCCGTCACCGGCGAGTATGATGAGACCACCGCGGCGGTGGTCGGCGCCTTCCAGCGTCACTTCCGGCCCGCGCGCGTTGACCGAATCGCCGACCGCTCGACGCTGACCACGCTCACCGATCTTCTCGCCGCGCGCCCGATTATCGCCGCCTGAGCGCCAGCTGAGCGCCGCATTGGCAAGATGCGTTCGCAAACACGGCGTTTCGAGAACGATGATTGCCGTTTTCTGTAACGATCTGCCGCCAAAGTTTATGGAACGAGTCTGACTGAGGTCGGATTTGACGGCCCTTCTCCGCGCTGTTTCGCAAAAACGAATCAGGAGAAGGAACAGCAAGGAATGCAAATCGAAAAATGCTTTCGACGTCTTGTCATGTTGATTGCCATCACGGCGGGAACCCTGGTTCCCGCCGCGGCGTCTTTTCAATCCGATCGCCGCGATCTCAGTGCCATCGTCGACCGCTATGCCGCGGCCAACGGCGTGCCGGCCGCGTTCGCCCGCGCCGTGGTGCAGGTCGAAAGCGACTGGAACCCGCAATTGACCGGCGCCGCCGGCGAGGTCGGGCTCATGCAGATCAAGCACGAGACCGCCCGCGAGATGGGCTACGACGGCCCGCGCGGCGAGCTTTACGAGCCCGACACCAATGTGCGCTGGGGCATGAAGTATCTCGCCGGAGCCTGGCAGCTCGGCAGGGGTGATTTGTGCCAGACCGTCCTGCGCTATCAGGGCGGCCACGACGCCAAGGCGATGACCAAGGCCGCCACCGCCTATTGCGCCCGGGTGCGCCGCTTCATGGCCTCGGCCAATTAACCACCCCGGAGGCAAGGCCGGCGGGAGCCGATGCCGGCCTTGCCTTCGCAGCCGCCCTTGACGCGGAGCTGTTGCAACCCCATTGCTAAAGGGTCAGTCGGCCGGGCGGCCGCTGCGCTTCGGCGCAGAGGAAAGTCCGGGCTCCACGGAGACACGGTGCCGGATAACGTCCGGCGGGGGTGACCCCAGGGAAAGTGCCACAGAAAACAAACCGCCTCGGGTTCGC
>JAUSIF010000271.1 GCA_030648135.1 Xanthobacteraceae bacterium | reverse complement strand
CGCAATTCCACCGGGCTCTACGACCCGGAGCAGAGCATTTCGGTGCGCGACCTCGCCAAGCTCGCCGCCCATTTGATCCGCACCTATCCCGAGTTCTTTCCCTATTACAGTCAGCAGGAATTCACCTGGAACAAGATTCGCCAACAGAACCGCAATCCGCTGCTCACCATGAATATCGGCGCCGACGGCATGAAGACCGGCTTCATCAAGGAATCGGGCTATGGTCTGGTCGGCACCGCCAAGCACGACGACGCGCGCCTAATCGTGGTCGTGAACGGCGTCGCTAGCGCCAAGGAGCGCGCCGACGAGGCGAAAAAATTGCTCGAATGGGGCTTCCGCAACTTCGAATCGCGCCTCTTGTTCAAGGAAGGCACGACCGTCATCGAGGCGCGCGTTTTCGGGGGCGAGCGCGGACGGGTGCCGTTGGTGGGCGCCGGCGAGATCCGCATGCTGGTCCCGAAGGGCGTGAGTGAAAAATACATCGTGCGGGCGGCCTATACCGGGCCGCTGCGAACGCCGGTGAAGAAAGGCGCCGAGGTGGCCCGGCTCAAGGTCTTTCGCGGCGATACCATCGTGCTCGAAGCGCCGCTCTATGCCGGGGCCGATGTCGGCGCGGGCGGCCTGTTCCAGCGCGTCATCGACATCACTACGGAAACGGCCATCGGCTTCATTCGCACCGCCATGAACTCGGTGTTGAAGAAATAGGCGGGTCGATGTCGAAGCCGAACGGTTGCTTCATCACCTTCGAAGGCGGGGAGGGCTCGGGCAAGACCACCCAGGCGCGCCGCCTCGCCGATCGCCTTGAGCTCATGGGCAAGGAGGTGGTGTTGACGCGCGAGCCGGGCGGATCGCCGGGCGCGGAGGCCATGCGCCACCTCTTGCTCTGCGGAGTCATCAAGCCGCTCGGACCGGAAGCCGAAGCCATCGTGTTCGCGGCGGCCCGCGACGATCACGTCAGCACGCTGATCCGCCCGGCGCTCGCGCGCGGCGCCTGGGTGATCTGCGACCGCTTCATCGATTCGACCCGGGTCTATCAGGGCGCGCTCGGCAACGTCGATCATCGGCTGATCCGGGGGCTCGAACGGCTGGTGGTCGGCGACACCATGCCGGACCTCACCATCATTCTCGACGTCTCGCCCGAGATCGGCCTGGCGCGCGCCGAGCGCCGCGGCAGCGCCGACCGCTTCGAGGCCGAGGACATGGAATATCACCGGCTGCTGCGCGCGGCCTATCGCGAAATCGCCGAGCGCGAGCCCGGGCGTTGCGTGCTCATGGACGCCAGCGCCGGCGCCGACGCGCTCGCGGTCCGTATCTGGATGACGGTGTCGGAGCGGCTGTTGCGGCAGCGCCAGCCGTTGGCGGCGCCGAGGGCGGCGGGGTGAACGGCGCAGCCGAGGAGGGCGACCGGCTCGCGGGCGCCCCGCATCCGCGCGAAGCGAAGGCCCTGGTCGGTCACGCCGAGGCGGAGGCGGCCGTGCTTTCGGCCTGGGCCAAGGGCCGGCTGCCGCATGCCGTCCTCATCGGCGGGCCGCCGGGGATTGGCAAGGCGACGCTCGCCTATCGCATCGCCCGCTTCGTGCTGGCGAACCCGCGCGGCGATGCGAAATCCGCGAACAGCCTCGATGTGGTGCCCGACCATCCGGTGAGCCGGCAGGTGGGTGCACTCTCCCATCCTGATCTCCTGGTGTTGCGCCGGATCGCGGGCGAGGAGGGTAAGAATCTTCCGAGCGTGATCCCGGTCGACGAGGTCCGCCGCACGGTTCCCTTCTTCGGATCGACCGCCGCGCTCGGCGGCTATCGTGTCGCCATCGTCGATTCCGCCGACGAGCTGAATGTCAACGGCGCCAACGCGCTCCTGAAGGTGCTGGAAGAGCCGCCGCCGCATTCGCTCTTGCTGATCGTCTCCCATGCGCCGGGAAGATTGCTCGCCACCATCCGCTCGCGCTGCCGGCGGCTCATGCTGCGGCCCTTGTCGGTGGCGGAGGTGGCGCGCGCGGTCGAGAATCTCGCCGATGCCATTCCCGATCTCCCGCGCAGCCAGATCAAGGAGGCGGCGGCGGCGAGTGGCGGCAGCGTGCGCCGCGCGCTCGAACTCCTGCTCGGCGAGGGTCTGGAGGTACGCAGCCTGACCGCGGACCTCTTGGCGCGCTTGCCCGCGGTCGATGGCGACGCGCTGCATGCGCTCGGCGACCGCATCCAGCGCGACCAGGGCCTTTCGGTCTTCGCCGAGACCGTGGAGGATTGGCTGGCGGCGGCGGCGACCGAGACGGCCGCGCCGCCCGCGCGGCTTGCGCGCCTGGCGGAGACATGGGAAAAGGTCCGCCGCGCCGCGGTCGAGGCCGAAATCTACCATCTCGACCGTAAGCCGCTGGTGTTCCAGGTCTTTTCCATGCTCGCCGAGGCGACGCGCTAGCCGAGCGCGGCGCGCTGCGGAGGTCGCACCGATGGCGGCGAAGCCGCGCTATTATCTCACTACCGCGATCTCGTACCCGAACGGCGCGCCGCACATCGGCCATGCCTACGAGGCGATCGCATCGGACGCGATCGCGCGCTTCCAGCGCCTCGACGGCCACGACGTCTTCTTCATGACCGGGGTCGACGAGCACGGCCTGAAAATGACCCAGACCGCGGCCAAGGAAGGGATATCCCCGCGCGAGCTGTGCGAGAAGAACAGCCCGCGCTTCCGCGCAATGTGCGATCGCTTGAACGTCTCCTACGATCGCTTCATCCGCACCACCGAGCCCGCTCACTACGCCGCCTCGCAGGCGATCTGGACGAAGATGCAGGAGGCGGGCGACATCTATCTCGACACCTATGCCGGCTGGTATGCGGTGCGCGACGAGGCCTATTACGCCGAGGGCGAAACCAAGCTCGGCCCCGACGGCGTGCGCGTCGGTCCGCAGGGCACGCCGGTGGAGTGGACCGAGGAGAAGACTTATTTCTTCAAGCTTTCGGCCTATGGCGACAAGCTGCTCGCTTTTTACCAGGCGCATCCCGATTTCATCCTACCGGAGACGCGCAAAAACGAGATCGTGAGCTTCGTCAAGGCCGGCCTCGACGATCTCTCGATCTCGCGCACGACGCTCAGCTGGGGCGTGCCGGTGCCGGGGGCTCAGGGCCACGTGATGTATGTCTGGGTCGATGCGCTCACCAATTACCTCACCGGCATCGGCTATCCCGACGTGAAATCGGATTCCTTCAAGCGCTACTGGCCGGCCGATTTGCATGTGATCGGCAAGGACATCGTGCGCTTCCATGCGGTCTATTGGCCGGCGTTCCTGATGTCGGCGGGGCTCGATCTGCCGAAGCGCATTTTCGGCCATGGGTTTCTGTTCAATCGCGGAGAGAAAATGTCGAAGTCGGTCGGCAACGTGGTCGATCCGTTCGAGCTTGCCGACGCCTATGGGGTCGACGCGCTGCGCTATTTCTTCCTGCGCGAGGTGCCCTTCGGCCAGGACGGAAACTACGGCCACGAGGCGATCGTCAATCGCACCAACGCCGATCTCGCCAACGACCTCGGCAATCTGGCCCAGCGCTCGCTCAGCATGATCGCGAAGAACTGCGCCGGCAAAGTGCCGAAACCGGGCAAGCTCTCGGAAGCCGATGAAGTGATGCTCAAGGCCGCCGACGCCATGATCGGAGAGGTGCGCGCGGCGATGAAGACGCAGGCGCTGCATCTGGCGCTGAACGCGGTGTGGACGGTGGTGGCCGAGGCCAACCGCTATTTCGCGGCCGCCGCCCCGTGGGCGCTCGCCAAGACCGATCCCGCCCGCATGGCGACGGTGCTGTGGACCACCGCCGAAGTCACCCGCCAGATCGCGATCCTCTCCCAGCCGTTCGTGCCGGCGGGGGCGGCGAAGCTTCTCGATCTCCTGGGTGTCTCGGAAAAAGAGCGCGATTTCGCCGCACTCGGGAAGCCGGGAAGGCTCAAACAAGAAACTCCATTGCCCGCGCCCGCTCCGGTGTTCCCGCGCTATGTCGAGGGCGAGGCGAGCCGGTAATCCATGCTCATCGACAGCCACTGTCATCTTGATTTTCCCGACTTTGCCGACGAGCTCGATGCAGTCGTTGGCCGTGCCCGCGCGGCCGGGATCGGGCGCATGGTCACGATCTCGACCCGTATCCGCCGGTTCGAGCCATTGCGCCGGATCGCGAAACGCTTCGACGAGGTCTATTGCTCGATCGGCACCCATCCGCATCATTCCGCCGAAGAGGCGGACATCGGCCTTGCCGACATTCTCACGCCCGCCCAGGATGCCAAGGTGGTGGCGATCGGCGAGACCGGGCTCGATTATTTCCGCAACAACAGCCCGCGCGACGCACAAGAGCGCGGCTTCCGCATGCATATCGCGGCGGCGCGCGAAACCGGGCTGCCGCTCGTGATCCACGCCCGCGACGCCGACGACGACATCGCGCGCATTTTGGAGGAAGAGAGCGGGAAGGGGGCATTTCCCTTCGTACTGCATTGCTTCACCGGCGGCCCCGACCTCGCCCGCCGCGCGCTTGCGCTCGGCGGCTACATCTCCTTCACCGGCATTCTGACTTTCAAGGCGAGCGAGGCCTTGCGCGCGATCGCGGCCGGCCTGCCCGAGGACCGAATTCTGCTGGAGACCGACGCGCCCTATCTCGCGCCCGGCCCTTATCGCGGCAAGCGCAACGAGCCGGCTTATGTGGTGGAGACCGCCCGCGTGCTGGCCGAGACCCGCCGCGTCAGTCCCACGGCGATGGCGGCGCAGACCACCGCGAATTTCTTCCGCCTGTTCTCCAAAGTGCCCGCCGTCTGATGCCGCTCGTCTTCACCATTCTCGGCTGCGGATCGTCGGCGGGGGTGCCGCGGCTGGTGCTCGGCTGGGGCGCCTGCGATCCCCACAACCCGAAAAACCGGCGACGGCGCTGCTCGCTTCTGCTCGAGCGCAGCGGCGAAAACGGACGCACCCGGGTGCTCATCGACACCTCGCCGGATCTGCGCGACCAGTTGATCGGCGCCGGAGTCGATTCCCTCGACGGGGTACTGTTCACCCACGACCATGCCGATCACACCCACGGCATCGACGATTTGCGCCCGCTCGCGATCCATGGCGGCCGTCGCGTCGACGTCTATCTCGATGAGACCACCTCGGCCATCATGCGCACGCGCTTCGGCTATTGCTTCGCGGTCGATCCGGGCAGCGAATATCCGGCGATCCTGACCGATCACCGTATCGCAGCGGGCGAGCCGGTCACCATCACGGGCAGGGGCGGGGCGATCACCACCTTGCCCTTCACCCAGATCCATGGCGGGGGTACGACGCTCGGATTCCGCTTCGGCGGGCTCGCCTATTCCTGCGATGTGAGCGGCCTTTCGGAAGCGAGCCTTGCTGTCTTGCAGGACCTCGACGTCTGGATCGTCGATGCCCTGCGCTACCGGCCGCACCCCAGCCATTTCTCGGTCGAGGAATCGCTGGCCTGGATCGCGCGCGTGCATCCGCGCCGCGCCATTCTCACCAATCTGCACACCGATCTCGACTACGAGAGCCTGCGCCGGACGATGCCGGAAGGCGTCGAGCCCGCCTTTGACGGAATGAAAATAGAGTTATCCCAGTAGGTTATTGAAGTTTATTACAGTACGGATTACCACAGGCCGGATAGTTCCAAATTCATCCAGTGCGGTTTCCTGGCGTCGTTTTCCGCCGCCGCTTCGGCGGCCAAGGGCGGCGCATTGTCGATCACCCGGTTGCGGCCGGTCCGCTTGGCCTCGTACAGCGCCGC
>JAUSIF010000268.1 GCA_030648135.1 Xanthobacteraceae bacterium | reverse complement strand
AGATGCATCTTCCCTCAGTCAAGCTTCTCAAGAGTTTAGAAGTAGAGAGCCTTGAGAAGCTACTGGAGCGCTTACGAAAACCCACGAATCGCTCCTGAAATTTTGTTCCCTAAATGTTCTTGTGCTCTGATGGCTCTTTCGCTACGCTTGGTTGCGAGGGGATGGGGCGCATGGTCCAGCATGTTTCGACCGTAGCCTTCGAAGGGGTCGAGGCGCGACCCGTGGACGTGCAGGTCCAGGTGGCGCCGGGCCTGCCGGCCTTCGCCATCGTGGGGCTCCCCGACAAGGCCGTATCCGAGGCCAAGGAGCGGGTGCGGGCGGCGCTCATCGCCTCGGGCCTCGCGCTGCCGGCCAAGCGCATTACCATCAATCTCGCTCCGGCGGACCTGCCCAAGGAGGGCAGCCATTACGACCTGCCGATCGCACTCGGCCTGATGGCCGCGATCGGCGCCATGCCCTCCGACGCGCTCGCGGGCTTCACCGTCGTCGGCGAGCTTGGCCTCGACGGCTCGCTCGCCCCGGTCGCGGGCGTGCTGCCCGCGGCGGTCGCGGCCAATGCGCGCGGCCATGGTCTCGTCTGTCCCATGGTGTGCGGCCCCGAGGCCGCCTGGGCGAGCCCCGACATGGAGATCCTCGCACCCGCTTCGCTGATCCAGCTCGCCAATCATCTGCGCGGCACGCAGGTGCTGTCGCGTCCGGAGCCGAAGATCCGCGAGCTCGCCGAGGACGCCCTCGACCTTTCCGACATCAAGGGCCAGGAGTCGGCCAAGCGTGCGCTCGAGATCGCGGCCGCGGGCGGGCACAATCTTCTGTTCATCGGCCCGCCGGGCGCCGGCAAGTCGATGCTGGCGGCGCGGCTGCCATCGGTGCTGCCGCCACTCACGCCTTCGGAATTGCTCGAAGTCTCCATGGTCGCTTCGGTCGCGGGCGCGATCGAAGGCGGCGCGCTCACTTCGCGGCGCCCGTTCCGCAATCCGCATCATTCGGCAAGCATGGCGGCGATGGTCGGCGGCGGACTCCGGGCGAAGCCCGGCGAGATTTCGCTCGCCCATCTCGGCGTGCTCTTCCTCGACGAATTTCCCGAATTCCAGCCGCAGGTACTCGACTCGTTGCGCCAGCCGATCGAGACCGGCGAGGTGGTGATCGCGCGGGCGAATCACCATGTCACCTATCCGGCGCGCTTCCAGCTGGTCGCGGCCATGAACCCCTGCCGCTGCGGGCGCGCCTATGATCCGGGCTTTGCTTGCCGGCGCGGGCCGAACGCCCGTTGCACGGCCGAATATCAAGCCCGGCTCTCCGGACCGCTGCTCGACCGCATCGATCTCCACATCGAGGTGCCGGCGGTCGCCGCCTCCGATCTGGTGCTGCCGCCGCCTTCGGAGGGAAGCCGCGAGGTCGCCGCGCGCGTGGCAGTGGCGCGCGAAATCGCGGCCGAGCGTTTCCGCGCGCTCGGACGGCCCGATCTCCGGGTAAACGCCGAGGCGCAGGGAAGCCTGCTGGAGGCAGTCGCCGCGCCCGAAGGCGCCGGTCTAAAACTCCTCAGCGACGCGGCCGAAGCCATGCGGCTTTCGGCGCGCGGCTATCACCGGGTGCTGAAAGTCGCCCGCACCATCGCCGACCTCGACAGCGCCGAGCGCATCGGCCGGCCCCACCTCGCCGAGGCGCTCGCCTATCGTGCGCTCTATGACCGCGTGGCGGTTGCGGCCTGATCGTTAAAATTCGATCGATTCTGGATTTTCTCTGTCAACCATTCGCACGATTTGCCGGGCCAAAGCCCGGCAAATCCATGATCCCGTTAAGCCCTGTAGTGGCACTCTCCGCAGCCAGGAAGAGCAACAGGGGCGCGGCGATGGCCAAGACGGGAACCATCGAGATTCGGACACGGGCATTTGTCGCCCATCCGTGGCTCGTGCGCGCCGCGCGCGTTGTTGTCCTCGTCGGCGCGTTCGCGATCGCGTTGTTTCAGTTTTTGAACGAAGCCCGCGCCGAGGAATTGGTTTTCGATCCGGTCGATAGCGGCCAGGTCGGCCTTGCCGGCATGCTCGCGGGCCTGTTGATTTTCGCGCTCGCCGCGCTCCTCAACCATCACCGCCGCTCGCGCGACTTCGCCGGCCGTATCGCCGAGCTGGAGTCCGCGCTGGAAGCCAGCGACGACCGCATCTGGTCGTTGGAGGAGCGGTTGGCGCGAGCGACCGAACTGGTCGATGCCCAAGGCGATCTGGTGGTGCGCGAGGACGAACATGGCCGCGTGACGCATGCGAGCGCTGCCGTCTGCACCCTCCTCGGCAAGCGGCTCGATGAGATTGTCGGCCATAGCGTCGCCCTCGATGTGCGGAACGAAGGCGCCCGCGCGACGTTTCCCGACGGCTCGGTGACCTTCGATCAGGAAATCGCGACGCCCGAAGGCGCGCGCTGGATCGCCTGGAAGCAGGCGGCGGTGCGCGACGATGAGGGCCAGATCGTCGAGACGCAACGCGTCGGTCGCGATGTGACCGCGCGGGTCGCCGCCGAGCGTGCGCTCGCAGATGCGCGCGAGAAGGCGGAAGCCGCCAGCCGGGCGAAATCGCGCTTCCTCGCCGTCGTCAGCCACGAGGTGCGCACGCCCTTGAACGGCATCCTCGGCATGGCCGACCTCCTGCTCGACACTTCGCTTTCCCCCGAGCAGCAGACCTACGGCCGGGCGGTGAAGACTTCCGGCGAGGCGCTGCTCACCTTGATC
>JAUSIF010000240.1 GCA_030648135.1 Xanthobacteraceae bacterium | reverse complement strand
CATCACCGCGACGCTCAACGGCGCCAGCGTCGAAGAGATGGAGACCGCGGTCACGAAACCTATAGAAGAGGCGATCAATACCATCGACGGCATCGACGAGCTGCGCGCGGTTATCAAAGAGGGCGTTTCCATTATCGCCATCCAGTTCGTGCTCGATAAAAACGGCGACGTGGCGGCGCAGGAGGTGCGCGACAAGGTTGCCACGGTGCTGTCGCAATTGCCGGTGGGAACCGATCCACCGGTGATCCAAAAATTTCAGGTAGACGCCACTCCGGTCATGAGGATCGCCGTGTCCGGCAAACGCAACGCGCGCGAGGTAAGCGAGATCGCGCGCAAACAGGTCAAGGAGGATATTGAGACCTTACGCGGCGTCGGCCAGGTGATCATGGTCGGCCATGAGGCGCGCACGATCAATATCGACGTCGATCCGGACAAGCTCGCCGCCTATAACCTGTCGATTGCCCAGATCAAGCGCGCCGTTCAGGCCCAGAACGTGGAAATCCCCGGCGGACGGGTGGATGAAAATCGGCGTGAACTGGTGCTGCGCAGCATGGGACGCATCGAGAACGTCGTGGGCTTCAACGATCTGATCGTCGGTAATTTTTCGGGCCGGCCGATCATGATTCGTGATATCGGCAGAGCGGAAAACGGCGTCGTGGAGCGGCGCAGCCTGGCGCGGCTCGACGGCGAAAGCGCGGTCCAGTTCATCGTCAAAAAGCAGTCGGGTACCAATACCGTGGACGTGGTGGATCGAGTCAAAGCGCGGCTCGCCGAGCTGCGCGGAGTTTTGCCCGCGGACATCCGCACCGAGGTGATCGTCGATCAATCGCGCTTCATCAAGGCGTCCTTCGAGGAGGTGCGACTCCACTTGATTCTGGGAGCGCTGCTGGTGGCATTGACCGTCTATCTCTTCATGCACGACTGGCGCAGCACGGTGATCGCGTCCGTGGCGATCCCGGCGTCGATCATCTCGACTTTTTCGCTCATGCGCGTCATGGGCTTCACGCTCAACAACATTACCATGCTCGGTCTGATCCTCGCCGTCGGCATCGTCATCGACGACGCGGTGGTGGTACTGGAGAACATTTTTCGCCACGTCGAAGAAAAGCGCGAGACGCCGATGAGCGCCGCCTCCAAGGCGACCAAAGAAATCGCCCTGGCGGTCACGGCGACGACGCTCTCGCTACTGGTGATCTTCTTGCCGCTGGCCTTCATGGCTGGGCGGGTAGGGCGCTTTTTTTCCAGCTTTGGGGTCACCGTCGCTTTCGCCCTGGCGGTTTCGCTGTTGATCTCCTTCACGCTTACACCGATGCTCAGCTCGCGCTACTTGAAGATTGCTCGTGGGGAGAAATCGTCAAAGCAGAACCGCTTCTACTCGTGGATCGACCAATTTTACGGCTGGCTGCTCGCCTGGTCGCTCGGACATCGATGGGTGATCGTAGCCGCCGGTGTCATCACGGCTCTCTGCGTGGTGCCGCTATTCCGCATGGTCGGCAAAAACTTCATTCCCACCGACGATCAGAGCGAGTTCGAGGTCATCGTGCAGACGCCGGGCGGCTATACGCTCGCGGAAACGGACCGGGTGCTACGCGAGCTGGAACAAAAAATCCGCGCCCTGCGCGGCGTTACCAACATCCTCACCACCATCGGCGACACCACTGGCAACATCAAGCCGGGCCAGGGCGACGTGACCATCGGCGACATTTACGTGCGTCTCGTCGATCTATCCCAGCGGGACTATTCTCAGTTCGAAGTGATGGCCGATGCGCGCAGACTCTTCGAAGCCTATCCGGACCTGCGCGTGAGCGTCCAGGGAGTCAACTCGTTTACCGGCGGCGGCATCCGCCAGTCCGATCTCGAATTCAACCTGCGCGGGCCGAGCCTCGCCGCCTTGCAGGGCTATTCCGATAAGATCATGGCGCGCATGCGCGGCCTGCCGGGCATCGTCGACGCCGACACCACGCTTTCGGTGCGCCAACCCGAACTGCGCGCCGTGATCGACCGCAAGAAATCTTCCGAGTTCGGCATTCAGATCGCCGACATGGCGGCGGCGCTCAGGACCTTCGTCGGCGGCGAGCCGATCTCGAAATTCAAAGAGGAGGCCGACGAGTACGATGTCTGGCTGCGCGCCATGGAGGATAAGAGAAAAAACCCGCGAGCGATCCTCAATCTCACGGTGCCGGGGCGCGACGGCCAACTGGTAAAGATCGCCAATATCGCCACGCTCAACGAGGATCTTGGTCCGTCGCAGATCGACCGCTACAACCGCCAGCGCAAAGTCACGGTGGTCGGGAATTTGCTACCGTCGCTGCCGCTGGGTCAGGCGGTGGAGCAGATCCAGGGTTTCGTTAGAGAACTCGATCTGCCGCCGACCTACACCGCCGATTTCACCGGCCGCGCCAAGGTGCTGGCGGAAACCATGCGGGGCTTCGCCTTCGCCTTCGCCCTGAGCTTGATCTTCATGTACATGGTGCTCGCCGCGCAATTCGAAAGCTTCAGCCATCCGGTAACGATTCTATTGGCGTTGCCGCTGACACTGCCCTTCGCGATCCTCTCCTTGGTTCTGCTGGGCCAGCCCCTCGACATCTACGCCATGTTCGGCCTCTTCATGCTCTTCGGTATCGTCAAAAAGAACGGCATCCTGCAGATCGACTACACCAACACGCTGCGCGCCGGCGGCATGGAACGTGACCGGGCGATCATCGAAGCCAATCACGCCCGTCTGAGGCCGATCCTGATGACGACGTTGATGCTGGTTTTCGGCATGCTGCCGATGGCGCTGGGGCGCGGGCCGGGAGCGGCGTCGCGGGCGTCAATGGCTAAAGTCATCATCGGCGGCCAGTCGCTGTCGCTGTTGATCACGCTCCTGATCACGCCGGTGGCTTACTCGCTGTTCGACGATCTCGGACGATCGAAGGTCTGGGCAAGAATTGCGGCAAAAGCTCCAAGCTTCAATCTGCGCGCGCGCCTAGCGCATCTGCGTGGAATGTTCTTCAGCAGCTAAGTTGGATTAGCGATCGCAAAAGCTTAGATACTTACCTTGGAAATGTTGAACAGAACGACTCCAGGGGAATTTCTCGCGCCAAGTACGCCAAGCACGCAAAGGCCACCCAGCCCCAACCCCTCAAAGAAATTTGATTTCTTAACTTGGCGGTCTTTGCGTCTTTGCGGGAGAAATTCCGAATTTCTGTTGCGGCTACGCCGCAATGTGTTGAATATTCTTTCACAGTAAAGCCGGAGAACCCTTATGTTTGAATTCCCGCCTCCGCGAGAATTGCCTTGGCCACGTCCGTGGCGAGATAGCCGAGCAATTCGCGCGCGGTGTCGCATGCGGCGCCGCGGGCAGTCGCCAGCGCGGCGTAAGTCGTGTAGTTCTGAATTTCCGCCGGCAGGGGACCGACGAATATGAGCCCCTTGCTTTTTCCCTCGACGATCACCGTGGTGGCGCCGAATCCGATTTCTCTAGTTTTTCCTCTGCTGACGTGATCGAGGACCGCCGCGGCATCCGGATAGCGCGTCGTCTTGGTTTTTAGCTGTGCCGCGATGCCGAGCCGGGCGAACAGCGTTTCGAGATACAAACCGGTGGAGGCGTGGTTGTAGACCACGGAATCTGCGTCAAGCAGCGATTGCCTGAGTTCGTCGACGGTGGCAATCTTCGGCAACGGCGCGCCTTCACGG
>JAUSIF010000217.1 GCA_030648135.1 Xanthobacteraceae bacterium | reverse complement strand
CGGAATATAATCCTAGTTAGGGATGCTGTCAAGCGCGCATCGCACGGCGCGCCCGCACTCGTCAATTTTTGCTGATGACCCAGACCAGGCATCCACGCGATTTACGGACTGTTGACCCAGACGTTGTCACACGGCGCGTTCTATGGAGATTATGCTGGATTCAGGGTGCGCGAGGAAATCCTATAAACTTAAAATGGAATCGTCCGCTATCATATGGCGGAATTTGTCGAGATTCGCCCTGAGGTAGGAGGGAAAGTTCTCGTCGATCTTCCTGAGTTTATAACTATTCGGCTCATCTGGCCGAAGCGAGCTGGCTAAAGCGAGGGCAATTCGCTCTGTTATCGATTCATGCTCGGCAGATTTTTCGGGATTCACGTGCGCGAATGATAGCAATTTCGTTCGCACGGCATCCACCCCATTCATATATGTGAAATGCCAGCCGGCATTACGGTGCATCTCCCATCGAATTGGCCGGTGCCAGGTGCGGAACATTTTACTCCATCGCTTCAACAAACCCCGCGGATCTTTCCATGGATAATTATAAATTCTGAGCGTTTGCAACGTCGGGATGTACCGTCGTTTTGTCATCCGGGAGCGATCCCATTTTTCGGGATGTTCCAGATTCAGAAAATACCAGAACATGCGCATTTCGAAAGCGTGAATCGTCGCCCCATCCGATACCGTATTGGCCGCCCTTTCCACTGCTTTGGCCTTGGGAATCTCGTCCAGGTCGGACAGGAGTATGAAGTCGTCAGCGGTGGCCCCGGTGAGGCCGCGAGCCAGAGCATTTCTCTGATGGTTCTCGCGACGCCAGTGATCGGATTCGGAAGTCCCACCCAAAGGCATGTCTTCGACGACGACATGCTCGATCCGATCGAGAAACCGGGCAAATCGGGATCGATTTTCCCAAAAATACAGCGGCTTCGGCGCTCCTCTATGGTTGAAGGGCGCCTCCGCGAGGACAAAACGATGGATCACGGGTTCAAGTTCGTGCAGTCGAAGTTCGAGCAAATCGAGTTCGTTGAAGAAGGTGAAGCAATCAAATATTTTTGGCATCGATCTGCATCCGATGATGGAATTCGAAAGCGCATGAGCCGGGAAATCATCAATAAGAGAACCGCCGAGCCGCCTAAGTCGGTTCTATGCCCAAGTTTTTACAGATCAACGGCAGAGGATATTACCGACATTCCCCAGATGATCAATGATCGGTGTGAAAACTAGCATTCTGCTGGGATACGCGGAAGCCAATGCAAGTTGATTTTATATGAGCATGATGGCCTGCAGAACGTCTGCATGTGGCGCCGAACGGACCTGCTGGCCGCGCCGACCAATGTCCGCAGTTGAGGGTGGAACGAACTCCATGCGGATGTAGCGCGGACCAGCCCGTTTTCCCTTTGTTATTCAGCGGGTTGCACCATGGATATTGCCGATTCTAATTTTTGCGAGAGACAACCAGATTTAGTAAGCTACAGACAGATTCGTAAAATGAGTCTCACAGTAGAATGAGTCTCACCAAAGGGGAGAATCGCACATGGGCGCAGTAAAGCACTTCATAGCGGCGTTGATCGACATCGGCCTGATGCTGCTCGCGCTGGCCATCGTGGCAGCGTTGTTGGTCGGCTCGAACCTTCCATTCTTCGGCAACGTGGTCGGCAATATGATGGCGCTGGTGAAAAGCCTCGGTTCGAACGGTCTGGTCGGACTGATCGTTTTCTGCTTCATCCTCTGGCTGCTATCGAAGCGCTCGGTGGCCTAGACCGCGATCGATTGAGTTTGAATCGGGATCGCGGTCTAGCTTTTTGATTGAGCATGATCTTTTCCGAAAACCGGTTCCCGCCCCCGGATCAAGTCCGGGGGCAGGCTTTTTCGGGATCATGCTCTAGCCTGGCGATGCTGACGCACTCTCGTCAGTTCTCCGGATGCGGTTGAGCAATTCGTGGAGATCATGTTGGGTGGGGATGTTCCCCACCCAACAATTCAGAGGCGGGTCAGGCCCGATTTTATCCGCCTCAACTCCCAAACCTTCCCCGATCGTGCGGCGCGGTGAAATCCAATTCCGGCCCGAGCGGCACGATGCCGGTCGGATTGATCTTCGGGTGGCTGAGATAATAGTGGCGCTTGATGTGATCCAGGTTCACGGTCGCGGCCACGCCCGGCACCTGATAGAGCTCGCGCAGATAGTTGGACAGGTTCGGATAATCCACGATGCGGCGCAGGTTGCATTTGAAGTGGACGTAATAGACCGCGTCAAAACGCACGAGCGTGGTGAAGAGCCGCCAGTCCGCCTCGGTCAGCCGGCGGCCGGCCAGATAGCGTTGGCGCGAAAGCCGCTGTTCGAGCCGGGCGAGCGCGTCGAATAGAGCGCGGAAGGCTTCCTCGTAGGCTTGCTGCGTCTTGGCGAAGCCGGTGCGGTAGACCCCGTTATTGACGTTGTTATAGACGAGGTCGTTGACGGCATCGATTTCGCCGCGCAGTTCCTCCGGATAGTAATCCGCGCGCGCGTCGGTGAATGCGGCGAAGGCCGAATTGATCATGCGGATGATTTCGGAAGATTCGTTGTTGACGATGGTGCGGCGTTGTTTGTCCCACAGCACCGGCACGCTGACGCGGCCGCTGTAGCGAGGATTCGCCTCCAGATAGACTTCGGCGAGGCGCTGCTTGAAGTTGACCGTGTCGGGGATCGCGCCGGGCGCGTCGGAAAATATCCAGCCCTCGCTGCCCATGATCGGATCGACGATCGAAAGCGAGATGAGGTTTTCGAGCTGCTTGAGCGCGCGGAAGATGAGCGTGCGGTGCGCCCACGGACAGGCCAGCGAGATATAGAGGTGATAGCGGCCGGGCTCGGCCTTAAAACCGCCTTCGCCGGTTGGGCCCGGCGCGCCGTCGGCCGTCACCCAGTGGTGGAAGCGTGTGGGTTGGCGGACGAAGCGGCCGTCCGTCGCCCGCGCTTCCGGATGATCCTCGCGCCAAACGCCCTCGACCAGAAGCCCCATGGTTCGCCTCGAAGCTGGAATGCAGCTTTGCCGGCCGCACAATCCGTCTTTGCGTGGCCGCAAGCAATGGACCCCCGCGCGCTAGAGCATGATCCATTCAAGATGAATCGGATCATGCTCTAGATTTTTTTGTATTTATCGCATTTTCTACGGCGAACCGGTTCCCACTTCGCCGGAAAATGCTCTAGCATGATATGCGCGCGCTTTCCGCGCCGGAGCCTCGCCGTGACCGACTTTTCCCTCTTGATCCTGCCCGAACAGCCCGACGATGGGCCGGCGATCGAACGGCTGTATGAACGCACGTTCGGGCCCGGCCGCTTCGCGCGTACCGCCTATCGCTTGCGCGAGGAGATCGCGCATCGGCGCGAATTGTCCTTCACCGCGCGCATCGGCACGCTGATGGTCGGCTCCTCGCGCCTCACCCCGATCCGGATCGGCACGGCGCCGGCGCTTCTGCTCGGGCCGCTTACCATCGAGCCGCCGTTCCGTGGCCGCGGCATCGGGCGCGGCTTGATCGAGGCATCGCTCGAGGCCGCGAAGAAGGCGGGCGCGAAGCTTGTTCTGCTGGTCGGCGACGAGCCCTATTATGGGCGCATGGGATTCAAGCGCGTGCCGCGCGGCAAGGTCACGCTGCCGGGACCGGTCGATGCCGACCGCATTCTCGTGGCCGAGCTCGCGCCCGGTGCCTTCGACGGCGTATCGGGGCCGGTGCGGCCGGATTGGGCGGTCAGATAATCGTCATCCCGGGTGCGGCGCAGCACGGAGCGTAGCGGAGTGGTGCGCCGCAGACCCGGGATCGTCCTCAGCAAACTGCAAACGATCCCGGATCAGCACCGCACCGCTCCGCGCTGAAGCGCTTCGCGCTGCGGCGCATCCGGGATGACGGATTTTGTCAGCGGCCTTCGCGCGCCCAAGCCGCAGCGATGCCGGCGAGCAGGATCAAAAGCCCGGACAGACCGGCGAACAGCGGAAACAGGCCCAGGCCCCGCACCACGCTCGCATCGCGCAATTTCAGGCCGAGCCAGTCGGCGCCGGCGAAGCGCTCGCCCGAACGCACGCCGACTATCCGCGGCGCGGCCTGCCCCAGCTCGGCGATCCGCCACACGCCGCCGCCGGTCGCGGCGGCGAGCGGCGCCAGCACCTCGCGCGTGCTGGTCACTTCCGCGAATTCGCGCGGATTGATCGGCCCGACATTGACCAGTGCATTCAATATGCCGTCGGTCGCGCGCCATAGACCGAGCTCGGATGCCGCGGTCGCGGCGCGGAAAATGCCGGGCTCGGCCTCTACGAGGTTAAGCGTTCGCATGGCACCCGAAGGCGTCGTCACCGTGACCGGCGCAACCTCCTCGCGCATGGTCCGGCGTTCGACCATGAGCTCGTTGCCGCGCACCAGGAGCGCCAGCCGTTCCTCCTCGAGCTCGGGTTCCTTCATCAGCCAGTGCGAAAGCCGCCGCAGCAGATCGAGGTGCGGTCCGCCGCCCTCGTAGCCGCGCGCCCACAGCCAGATGTGATCGGAGAGAAGCAGCGCGACGCGCCCTTCGGCCTGGCGCGCGAGCACCAGCAGCGGCGCGTCGCCGGGGCCCTTCATCACGACGGTGCCGTTCTCGGTGCGCGCGTCGACCAGGCGGAACCAGCGGCTCCACTGCGGCGGCTCGGAATTCGCGCCCGGCAGCGCACGGGTGACCGGGTGGCGCTTGCCCGCCTCGGTGAGCTGCGCGCGGTAGCCGCCTTCGGAAATGTTTCCGGTCGGCTCCGCCGGCAGGATCGCTTCGAGCGGCGAGCGGAAGATCGAGCCGATGCCCGAGTATTCGGCGCCGGCGGCGACCAGCACGGCGCCGCCCTCGCGCACATAGCGCACGATGTTGTCGAAATAGATCAGCGGCAGCACGCCCTGCTGGGCGTAGCGGTCGAAGATGATCAGGTGGAATTCCTTGATCTTCTGCTGAAACAGCTCGCGCGTCGGGAAGGCGATGAGCGACAGCTCGTTGATCGGGGTGCCGTCCTGCTTCTCCGGCGGACGCAGGATGGTGAAATGGACGAGATCGACGTTGGCGTCGGACTTGAGCAAATTGCGCCAGGTGCGCTCGCCGGAGTGCGGTTCGCCGGAGACGAGCAGCACGCGCAATTTCTCGCGCACGCCTTCGATGGCGAGCGCGGCGCGGTTGTTGAGCGGCGTGAGCTCGTCCGCGAGCGGCGCGGCCTCGATCTCGACGATGTTGAGGCCGGCGTGGACGATCTCGATCGGCACTTCCGCCGGCTCGCCGGCGACGACGATCGGACGGGCGACGATCTCGCCGTCGCGGCGCACGGTCACGCCGACGCGGGCGCCCTTGGGCGCGCCTTCGTCCTCGATGCGATAGCCGATGATCTGTTTCTGGCCGACGATGCCGAAGCGCGGCGTCGCGGTGAGCACGACGCGGCGGTCGCGCTCGCCGTCGCGGCCGCTGATCAGCGCGTGCAGCGGGGCGGCGAAGCCGAGCAAGGAGGCCGAGGGTACGTCGTGGACGCGGCCGTCGGTGACCAGGATGGCGCCGGCGATGCGCTCGGGCGGAACGTCGGCGAGGGCGGCTCCGAGCGCGGCGAACAACCGGGTGCCGTCGCCTTCGCTCTCGCCGCCGGCCTCGACGACGCGCAGCTCCAAGTTGGGGATTTTTCCCAGCCGTTCGAGCAGCGCGGCCCGCGCGGCTTCGGTGGCCTGCGTGCGGTCGCCGAAACGCTGGCTCGCGCTCTGATC
>JAUSIF010000207.1 GCA_030648135.1 Xanthobacteraceae bacterium | reverse complement strand
GGCACGATCTATACCTGCCCGATGCATCCCGAGATCAAACAGGCCGGCCCCGGCGCCTGCCCGATCTGCGGCATGGCGCTGGAGCCGCTCCTCGCGACCGCCGCGGCCGGGCCGAACCCCGAGCTCCTCGACATGACGCGGCGCTTTTGGATCGGGCTCGTGCTGAGCTTGCCCGTCGTCGCGCTCGAAATGGGTGGCCATCTCACTCGCCTGCACATGCTGCTTGGGTTGCAGAACGCAAACTGGCTTCAATTCGCCTTCGCGACGCCGGTGGTGCTGTGGGCAGGCTGGCCGTTTTTCGTGCGCGGCTGGCAGTCGCTGCTCACGCGCAACCTCAACATGTTCACGCTGATCGCCATGGGCACCGGCGTGGCCTGGATCTACAGCGTGATCGCGACGGCCGCGCCAAACCTGTTTCCGGCCGCCTTTCGCGGTTCGGAGGGAGCCATCGCGGTTTATTTCGAGGCCGCCGCCGTCATCACCGTGCTGGTGTTGCTCGGCCAGGTGCTGGAACTGCGCGCGCGCGAGCATACCTCGGGGGCGATCCGCGCCCTGCTCGATCTCGCGCCCAAGATTGCGCGGCGCGTGGCCAAGGACGGCGGCGAGGTTGAAATTTCCCTCGACGCGGTGATGGTCGGCGACCGCCTGCGCGTGCGCCCGGGCGAGAAGGTCCCGGTCGACGGCGAGGTCGACGAGGGCCGCTCTTCGCTCGACGAGTCGATGGTGACGGGCGAATCGATGCCGGTGACGAAAAGCGTGGGCGCCAAAGTGATCGCTGGCACCCTGAACCAGTCGGGCGCCTTCGTGATGCGCGCCGAGAAAATCGGCCGCGACACCCTGCTCGCCCGGATCGTGCAGATGGTGGCCGATGCCCAACGCTCGCGCGCGCCGATCCAGCGCCTCGCCGATCAGGTCTCGGCCTGGTTCGTGCCGCTGGTGATCGCGGTGGCGTTGATCGCCTTCGCCGCCTGGGCCACGTTCGGACCGGAGCCGCGCTTCGCCTACGGCCTGGTCGCCGCCGTGACCGTGCTCATCATCGCCTGCCCGTGCGCGCTCGGCCTCGCCACGCCGATGTCGATCATGGTGGGCGTCGGCCGCGGCGCGCAGGCGGGCGTGCTGATCAAGAACGCCGAGGCGCTCGAACGCATGGAAAAGATCGACACCCTCGTCATCGACAAGACCGGCACGCTCACCGAAGGAAAACCGAAACTGGTCGCGCTGGTTCCGGCGGCGGGCATGGAGGAGAAGGAATTGCTCCGCCTCGCCGCCAGTCTGGAGCGCGCGAGCGAGCATCCGCTGGCGGCGGCGATCGTGGCGGCGGCAACCGAGCAGAACATCGCGCTCGCCAAGGCCGAGGATTTCGATTCGCCCGCCGGCAAGGGCGTGACCGGCAAGGTCGAGGGCCGCCGCGTGGCGCTCGGCAATGCGCGCTTCCTGTCCGAGCTCGGGATTTCGACCGCGGCGTTGGAAGCCGAAGCCGAACGGCTGCGCCGCGACGGCGCCACCGCCATCTTCATGGCCGTCGACGGCAAGGCGGCGGGCATCCTCGCCATCGCCGATCCGGTCAAGGCGACCACGCCGGAAGCGCTGAAAGCGCTCGTCGCCGACGGCATCCGCATCGTGATGCTGACCGGCGACAACCGCACCACCGGCGAGGCGGTCGGGCGCCGGCTCGGAATTTCGGAAGTCCAGGCCGAGGTGCTGCCCGATCAGAAGAGCGCGGTGGTGGAAAAGCTGCGGCGCGAGGGCGCCAAGGTCGCCATGGCCGGCGACGGCGTTAACGACGCCCCCGCCCTCGCCGCCGCCGAAGTCGGCATCGCCATGGGCACCGGCACCGACGTAGCGATCGAAAGCGCGGGCATCACGCTGTTGAAGGGCGATTTGATCGGCATCGTGCGCGCGCGGCGGCTTTCGCGCGCCACCATGCGCAACATCCGGCAGAATCTGTTCTTCGCCTTCATCTATAACGCGGCCGGCGTTCCGATCGCGGCCGGTGTGCTCTACCCCGCCTTCGGCATCCTGCTCTCGCCCGTCATCGCCGCGGCGGCGATGGCGGCCTCCTCGGTGAGCGTGGTCGGCAACGCGCTCAGGCTGCGGCGCACGAAACTCTAGAGCATGATCCCGAAAAGTGGGAACCGGTTTTCGGAAAAGATCATGCTCAAATAAAAAGCTAGACCGCGATTCCGATTTAATCTCAATCGATTGCGGCCTAGCGCGCGGGCTTCACCCGCCCCACCGCCACCAGGCCCGACACCGCCAGGACCGCCAGCGACACGAGCAGGCCGGACAGGTTGCCGAGAAAGCCGGCGGCGGCCTCGAATTCGTTTCCCACGCCATAGCCGAGGCCGAGATAGGCCGAGGTCCAGATCACCCGTCCCGCGGCGGCGAACGCCAGGAATCCGGCCGGCCGATAGCGGCTCACGCCGGCGAGCAAGCTCACCACCGAACTTAAGTGCGAGACCAGCGTGCGCGTGAGCAGCACCGTGAATCCGCCAAAACGGTCGAACAGCGCCTGCACGCGCGCCTGCCGCGCCGGCGTAAAGCCGATCCAGCGCCCGCGGCGCTGCAGAAATCCCCGGTCGAGCGAACGTCCAATGCCATAGCCCAGCGCATCGCCGATGACCGAGGCGGCGACCGCGATCGCGCCGGCCACGAGCCAATTCATATGCCCGCGCGCGGCCAAGGAGCCCGCGAGCGTCGTCGCCAGCCCCGTGGGCACCGGCAGGCCGAGCGCGCCCAGCAAGAGCGTGAGCGCCAGCGCCGGATATCCGTAGATGAGCAGCGCCGAAAGGATGTCGTCGCTACCGATGCCGAACCAGGCTGCGGTTTCGCCACCCTTGGGCGGAACGGTGCCGCGCGGCGCGGTCTCGGCGATCGCGCGCTGCACGCGTTGAATATAAAGAAACGGCGAGCTGCCTTCCCGCTCCGCCAGCGATTTGAGGGTCACGTCGGGATCGGTCGTCGGCGGCAAGCCGAGCCGCCCGATCAGGGATTCCGCCGGCGCGCGATAGGTGCTTGCGACATAGCGCAGCGTCATCCAGCCGCGCACGCTGCTGATCTGCGGCGCGCCCAATGCATAGGCGGACCGCAGCAGCAGGAACGAGCCATAGCTGCGCACTCCGAACCACAGCGTCGGCAGCAGCGCGAGCAGAAACAGGATCGCGGCAATTCGGCGCGCTGGTCTGGACTGGAAATCGATCAAGGTCCGCTCCCGGCTAGAGATTCGCCGATCTCGCCCAGTCTAGCTGGACACCGGTCGAAGCGCACGGCGGCGGCCGCGTATAGCGAGCGCAGGGGCGGCCCTTGATGCAGATCAAGGACCGCGGCCCAAGCGCGGGCAATCATAATATTATTCAATGGGGAGTGACGAACATGAAAGCGTCCGATGTGATGGTTCGAGACGTGATTACGGTTCGCGCCGACGATACGGTTCAGGACGTCGCCAAAGTTCTCCTCAAACATCGGATCAGCGGTGCTCCCGTGGTGGGAGAGCGAGGCGAGATCATCGGCATTGTGAGCGAAGGCGACTTGATGCGCCGTGCCGAGACCGGCACCCAGTACCGGCATACGTGGTGGGGGAAATGTTTGATCGCAACCGAGACGCTCGCCGCCGAATATGTCAAGGCGAACGCTCGCAAAATTGCCGATGTCATGACCACCCGAGTCATTGCCGCGACGCCCGACACGCAGCTCGGCGACATCGCCGTCATGCTGGAGAAGAACCGCATCAAGCGCGTGCCGATCGTGAGCGGCGACAAACTCGTCGGTATCGTCAGCCGGGCCAATCTTCTTCAGGCTCTAGTCAGCATCAGCAGCAAGACCGAGGGCGGAAGGCCGGCCGACGACGCGGCGATCCG
>JAUSIF010000204.1 GCA_030648135.1 Xanthobacteraceae bacterium | reverse complement strand
TGCACGCAAGTCTACCGCGCGAAGGACATCGACGTTCATAAGCCGGTGCGCGACCAGCTCGAATCCTTCGAGACGATGGGGTACGGCAAATTGCCGGTCTGCATCGCCAAGACTCAGTACAGTTTCACGACCAATGCCAATACCAAAGGCGCGCCTGACGATCACATGATCAATGTGCGCGAAGTACGGCTCTCCGCCGGCGCCGAGTTCGTGGTGGCGATCTGCGGGGAAATCATGACCATGCCCGGCCTGCCGCGGGTACCGGCCGCCGACGCCATCGACGTCGGCCCCGACGGGCGGATCGTCGGGTTGTTCTAACCCCCGCATACCTCCCCCTGAAAGGGGGAGGTCGGCGAGCGAAGCTCGCCGGGTGGGGGTCAAATTGAGACGGGGTATGACCCCACCCCGGATCGCCTGCGGCGATCCGACCCTCCCCTTTCAGGGGAGGGAGAAGAGAAACAAGGAGTGGCGCGATTAACGCCATAGATAAACCAGCAAGCGGGCGACGTCGCCCGCCGAAGACGCCGAAGGGCCGCCAGGTCGATCCCAAGGCGCTCGACGAGATGCGCGCGCTCTTGGGCGAACGGGAGCGCCGGCGCGATCTCCTAATCGAGCATCTGCATCTGATCCAGGACAAATACGGGCATCTCAGCGCCGTCCATCTCGCCGCGCTCGCGCAGGAGATGAAGCTCGCGCTCACCGAGGTCTATGAGGTCGCGACCTTCTACGCTCATTTCGACGTGGTGAAGGAAGGGGCGAAGGCCCCGCCCGCGATTACCGTGCGGGTGTGCGATTCGCTCTCTTGCGCCATGGTGGGCGCGGAAAAACTGCTCGCCGAACTTCCGAAAAAGTTGGGCAAGGACGTGCGCGTACTGCGCGCGCCCTGCATGGGCGCCTGCGACCGAGCGCCGGTTTGCGCCGTCGGCCATCTGCAAGTGCATCGCGCCGCCGCCGACACGCTGGCGGCGGCGGTGAAAAAGCATGCGCATCCGCACGCCTACAAGACGGCCAAGGATTTTGCCGCTTATCAAAAGGACGGCGGCTACAAGCTCTTGAAGGATTGCCTCGAAGGCAAACGCACGCGCGACGAGATCATCGCGATCGTGAGCGACGCCGGGCTGCGCGGCTTGGGCGGCGCTGGATTCCCGACCGGGCGCAAATGGTCGCTGGTGCGCGCCGAGCCCGCGCCGCGCCTGGTGGCGGTCAATGCCGACGAGGGCGAGCCCGGTACTTTCAAGGATCGTTATTATCTGGAGCTCGATCCGCACCGCTTTCTCGAAGGCATGTTGATTTCGGCCTGGGTGGTGGAAGCGCCGGAAATCTACATTTATATTCGCGACGAATATCCCGAAGTGCGGCTAATGCTTAGCGACGAAATCGCCAAACTGGAAAAGGCCGGTCTCGCGAAAAATACCAAAATTCATCTCCGCCGCGGCGCCGGGGCTTATATCTGCGGCGAAGAATCGGCGATGATCGAATCGATCGAGGGCAAGCGCGGCCTGCCGCGCCATCGCCCGCCCTATGTCGCGCAAGTGGGGCTGTTCGGCCGCCCGACGTTGGAGCAGAACGTCGAGACGCTGTTCTGGGTGCGCGACATTGTCGAGAAGGGTGCCGCCTGGTTCACCTCGCACGGCCGGCGCGAGCGCAAGGGATTCCGCAGCTTTTCGGTCTCCGGCCGCGTCAAGGAGCCGGGCGTGAAGCTCGCCCCCGCCGGCGTCACCGCGCGCGAATTGATCGATGAATTTTGCGGCGGCATGACCGCGGGCCACAAATTCAAGGCTTATCTTCCGGGCGGCGCGTCGGGCGGGATTCTGCCTGAATCCATGGCGGATCTGCCGCTCGATTTCGGCACGCTCGAGCCGCATGGCTGTTTCGTCGGCTCTCACGCCGTAGTCATCCTGTCCGACAAGGACGACATGAAGGCGGTGGCCTTGAACCTCATGCGCTTCTTCGAGGACGAATCCTGCGGCCAGTGCACGCCCTGCCGCGTCGGCACCGAGAAGGCGGTGAAACTGATGGCGAAGGGCCCCTGGGACCAGAAGCTCCTGGACGAGCTTTCCCAGGCCATGCGCGATGCCTCGATCTGCGGCCTCGGCCAGGCGGCGCCCAATCCGCTCCAGTGCGTTTTTAAATATTTCCGTGACGATCTGACGAAGCCGCTGGGCAAATGGTGAGCCGGATTGTGTTATAAGAATAAGGATTCAAAGGTGTGACGATGGCCAAGGCCAAGACCAACGGATCGGCGAGTACGATCAAGTTCACCCTCGACGGAAAGGAAGTCGAGGCGCGTGACGGCGAGACCATCTGGCAGGTCGCGACCCGTCTCGGCACCGAGATCCCGCATCTGTGCTATTCGCCCGAGCCCGGCTATCGCCCGGACGGCAATTGCCGCGCCTGCATGGTCGAGGTCGAGGGCGAGCGCGTGCTCGCCGCGAGCTGCATTCGCAAGCCCGCGCCCGGCATGAAAGTGAAGACCGCCTCGGAGCGCGCCAAAGCCTCGCGCAAGATGGTGTTCGAGCTCCTGCTCGCCGATCAGCCCGACCGCAAGACTGAGGCGCACGATCCGCAATCCAAGTTCTGGGCCTGGGCCGACCGCATGGGGATCGCGCTCTCCCGCTTCCCCGAGCGCTCGACGCCCAAGCCCGACCGCAGCCACCCGGCCATGGCGGTCAATCTCGACGCCTGCATCCACTGCAATCTCTGTGTGCGGGCCTGCCGCGAAGTGCAGGTGAACGACGTGATCGGCATGGCCGGCCGCGGCATCCACGAGAAGATCGTATTCGACTTCGACGATCCCATGGGCGAGTCGACCTGCGTCGCCTGCGGCGAATGCGTGCAGGCCTGCCCCACCGGCGCGCTGATGCCGGCGACCGTGGTCAATGAAAAGAACGTGCGCACCGGCTTCGCCGACCGCACCGTCGATTCCGTCTGCCCCTATTGCGGCGTCGGCTGCCAGCTCACCTATCACATCAAGAACGACAAGCTCTTGTATGTCACCGGCCGCGATGGCCCCGCCAACGAGAACCGGCTGTGCGTGAAAGGGCGCTTCGGTTTCGACTACGTCAGCAACCCGCAGCGCCTGACCCAGCCGATGATCCGCAAGAATGGCGTCGCCAAGCATGCGGACGATCTGGTCGATCCGTCCAATCCGTGGACGCATTTCCGCAAGGCGACCTGGGAGGAGGCGCTCGATCGCGCTGCCTCGGGCCTTGTGAAGATTCGCGACCGTGACGGCCCGCGCGCGCTCGCCGGCTTCGGCTCGGCCAAGGGCTCGAACGAAGAGGCCTATCTGTTCCAGAAGCTGGTGCGCACCGGCTTCGGCAGCAACAACGTCGACCACTGCACCCGGCTGTGCCACGCCTCCTCGGTCGCCGCCCTGATCGAAGGCATCGGCTCGGCCGCCGTCACCGCCATTTTCACCGAATGCAAGAATTCCGACGTGATCGTGGTGATCGGTGCCAATCCGACGGAAAACCACCCCGTCGCGGCGACTTTCTTCAAGCAGGCGGCTAAGCGCGGCGCCAAGCTGATCGTCATGGACCCGCGCGGCCAGGCGCTCAAGCGGCATGCCTGGCAGATGATGCAGTTCAAGAACGGCACCGACGTCGCGATGCTCAACGGCATGCTCAACGTCATCATTGGCGAGAAGCTTTACGATCAGCAATACGTTCAGACCTACACCGAGGACTTCGACAAGCTGGCCGAGAGCGTGAAGCCGTTCACGCCGGAGGAGAGGGCGCCGATCTGCGGCATCGAGGCCGACGTGCTGCGCAACGTCGCGCGTACCTTCGCGCGCGCCGAAAGCGCCATCATCTTCTGGGGCATGGGCGTGTCCCAGCACACTCACGGCACCGACAATGCGCGCTGCCTGATCGCGCTCGCGCTGATCTGCGGCCAGATCGGCCGGCCCGGCACCGGGCTGCATCCGCTGCGCGGGCAGAACAACGTGCAGGGCGCGTCCGACGCCGGCCTCATTCCGATGTTCTTCCCCGACTACAAGTCGGTGGAGAGTCCGGAGATGATCGCCAAATACGAAAAGGCCTGGGGCAAGAAACTCGATCCCAAGCGCGGCAAGACCGTGGTCGAGATCATGGACGCGGTGCATGCCGACGAGATCAAGGGCATGTACATCATGGGCGAAAATCCGGCGATGTCGGACCCCGATCTCAACCATGCGCGCGGCGCGCTCGCCCATCTCGAACATCTGGTGGTGCAGGACATCTTCCTGACCGAGACCTGCTCCTATGCCGATGTGATCCTGCCGGCTTCGGCCTGGCCGGAGAAGGACGGCACCGTGACCAACACCAATCGCCAGGTGCAGATGGGCCGCAAGGCGCTGCCGCTGCCGGGCGAGGCCCGGCAGGATCTGTGGATCATCCAGGATCTCGCCCAGCGCATGGGCGAAAAGTGGAACTACAAGCACGTCAGCGAGGTCTACACCGAGATGGCGAACCTGATGCCGGCGCTCGACAACATCTCATGGGAGCGCGTCGCGCGCGAGGATCACGTCACCTATCCGTCGGACGCGCCCGACAAGCCGGGCCGCGACGTGGTGTTCGACCAGGGCTTCCCGCGCCCGGGCGGCTTCGGCAGACTGGTGGCGGCGAAGCTCACGCCGCCCGCCGAGGTGCCGGATCACGATTACCCGTTCATCCTCACCACCGGCCGCCAGCTCGAGCATTGGCACACCGGCGCCATGACGCGCCGCGCCAGCGTGCTCGACGCGATCGAGCCGTCCGCGGTTGCTTCCGTATCGCGTGGCACGCTGGAGAAGCTGGGGCTCAAACCGGGCGATAGGCTGCGCGTCACCACGCGGCGCGGCGAAGTCGAACTGGCCTCGCGCCAGGACGACGCCATCCCCGATGGCGTGGTATTCATCCCGTTCGCCTTCGTGGAAGCGGCGGCCAATATCCTGACCAACCCGGCGCTCGATCCGTTCGGCAAAATTCCGGAATTCAAATTCTGCGCGGCGCGGGTGGAGAAGGCGTCCGCCGCCGTTCGCGAAGCGGCGGAATAAACCTCCAACCGTCTAATATTATGTCGTCATGCCCGGGCTTGACCCGGGCATCCACGATTTACAGCCGTATCGGGTTCCAAAGACGTGGATGGCCGGGCAGGCAAGTTTACGCAGCCTGCCTAAAGTTGGCTGCGAGCCCGGCCATGACCATAGAAAGAAAGTCGTGCCGCTACCCGCGACACAATTCACTTCAGCTCGCTGAGATCGTCCACATAGGCGAGGCCGAGTTTTTGCAAGGGCTCGCGCATCTTGTCGATGTCGAGCGTGAGCTCGCCCGCGGCGAGCCGTTTCTTCTTCTCGGTCTCCATCGTCTCGCGCTGTTCGCCCGCCGCCACCGCGGCCTTGGCCTCGGCATAGGGCACTACCACGACGCCGTCGTCGTCGGCGACGACGACATCGCCGGGATTGACGGCGACGCCTCCGCATACGACCGGGATATTGACCGAGCCGAGCGTCGCCTTGATCGTGCCCTTGGCCGAGATCGCCTTCGACCACACCGGATATTTCATTTCGGTGAGATTGCGGATATCGCGGCAGCCGGCGTCGATGACGAGGCCGACGATGCCGCGCGCCATGAAGGTGGTGGCGAGCACGTCGCCGAACATGCCGTCGGTATTGTCGGCGCTGCAGGCGACCACCATCACGTCGCCCTTCCGGGATTGCTCCACCGCCACATGGATCATCCAGTTGTCGCCGGGTTGGGCGAGCACGGTGACCGCCGGCCCCGCGATCGCAGCGCCGGGCCAGATCGGGCGCATATAGGGCTTCATCAGGCCGCGCCGGCCGATCGCCTCGTGCACGGTGGCGGTGCCGAGCTTCCCGAGCTTGGCCGCGACCGCGGCCTCGACGCGCGGTATCTTGCGAACGACGACCGGTTTCATGCTCATGCGAAATCCTTGCGGCCGAGAATCAGAACGCGCGCTTGAGCTCGTCCACCAAATCGGTCTTTTCCCACGAAAAACCGCCGTCCTTCTCGGGCGCGCGGCCGAAATGCCCGTAAGCCGACGTGCGCTGATAGATCGGCCGGTTGAGCCCGAGATGCTCGCGAATGCCGCGCGGGCTCAAGTTCACGAGCTGCTGCAACACTTCGGAGAGCTTCTCTTCGTCCACTTTTCCGGTCCCTGCCGTGTCCACATAGACCGACAGCGGATGCGAGACGCCGATCGCATAGGCAAGCTGGATGGTGCATCTCGAAGCGAGGCCCGCCGCCACCACGTTCTTGGCGAGATAGCGCGCCGCATAGGCCGCCGAGCGGTCGACCTTGGAGGGGTCCTTGCCCGAAAACGCGCCGCCGCCGTGCGGCGCGGCGCCGCCGTAGGTATCGACGATGATCTTGCGGCCGGTGAGTCCGGAATCCCCGTCCGGCCCGCCGATGACGAAGCGGCCGGTCGGGTTCACGTAGAATTGCTCCTCGTCGCACATCCATCCGTTGGGCAGCGTCTTCAAGACGTAGGGCCGCACGATCTCCTTCACGTCGGAGGATTCCAGCTCGCGCCCCTTGCCGTTCTTGGCCGCGTGCTGGGTGGAGACCACGATCGCGGTGGCCTTGATCGGCTTGCCGTCGACGTATTTCAGCGTGACCTGGCTTTTGGCGTCGGGGCGGAGCAAGGGTTCACGGCCCGCATGGCGCGCGTCGGCCATGGCATGCAGGATATTATGGGCGAACTGGATCGGCGCCGGCATCAACTCGGGCGTCTCGTCGCAGGCATAGCCGAACATGATGCCCTGGTCGCCGGCGCCCTCGTCCTTGTTGCCGCTGGCGTCGACGCCGCGGGCGATGTCGGCCGACTGGCCGTGCAGGAGGATTTCGACCTTGGCCTTCTTCCAGTGGAAGCCTTTCTGCTCGTAGCCGATCTCGCGCACGGCCTGGCGCGCGAGCGCCTCGATCTTCGCCTTGCTGACCTTGCCGGACTTGTTCATCAACGCCTTGGGGCCGCAGGCTTCGCGCGCAAGCCGGCATTCCCCCGCGATCACCATGCGGTTCGTCGTCACCAGCGTTTCGCAGGCGACGCGGGCTTGCGGATCGGCGGCGAGGAACGCATCGACGACGGCGTCCGAAATCCGGTCGCACACCTTGTCGGGGTGGCCCTCCGAGACCGACTCGCTCGTGAACAGATAACTCCCACGCATGCCTGCGCTCTCCCCTCGTATCGGTCGAATGCGATCCCGGCCGGCGCGGTAAAGTTGCGCCTTGGCGGACCGCATCGGGTTCGTCCTGGAATTCCGCCGGTCAATTAGCATGGGGCGGGCCTGGCTCCAAGTCAGGTGGCTTGGAGCGCTGCATGCTGCCCAAGATAACTCCAAATTCGGAACTACACGTGTGGCCATTCGTTAACTAGCTTCGATCACGGCCGGGTCACTTTGCGGGGAGGGGCGCAAACGAGGTTGCATTTATTCCCGCGAATATGACAATCGCGACCAAATTGGACTTCAAAAAGAACAACCCGGACTTCCGGTCCGAATCTGGGAGGTGAAGATGCCGAGTTCCGCATCCCACGCTCTTCGTGCCAAGCCGAGATTGGACGCCTCCGCGGCGGGCGACCCGCGCCGGAAGTGGCTCGATGCCTTCCGTACGGTCCGCGGCGAGAGCGAGCGGCGCGCGGCGCCGCTCACGCCCGAGGATCAGGTCATTCAATCCATGGCCGATGCCAGTCCGACCAAATGGCACCGCGCGCACACGACCTGGTTCTTCGAGCAGTTTCTGCTCGTCGCGCATGTCGCGGACTACCGCGTCTTCGATGAGCGTTTCGCTTTCCTGTTCAACTCCTATTATGTCGCCGCCGGCCCGCGCCATGCGCGGCCGCGGCGCGGGCTGATCACGCGGCCGGACGCCGGCGAGGTCGCCCGCTATCGCGCCCATGTGGATGCCGCGGTCGAGAAACTGATCGAGAACGCGCAGGCCCCCGTGCTCGAAAAGCTCATTCCGGTGATCGAGATCGGACTGCATCACGAGCAGCAGCATCAGGAACTGATCCTCACCGATATCCTGCATGCCTTCGCGCAGAACCCGACCTTCCCGGCCTATGACGCGCACTGGCAAATGCCGCGGCCGCAAGCAAACGAGCGCGGCTTCGCCGATCTTCCCGCCGGCGTTCACTTCATCGGCCACAAGGGCGAGGGCTTCT
>JAUSIF010000188.1 GCA_030648135.1 Xanthobacteraceae bacterium | reverse complement strand
GAATTGCGCGTCGAGCAGGAAAAAGCCGCCCAATTTCAGCCGCGCCACCAGCTGCACCAGCGCCACCTTGGAGGCGTCGCGCTCGAAATGGAACATGCTCTCGCCGAAGAACGCGCGCCCGATGTGCACGCCATAAAGCCCGCCCACGAGCCGGCCTTCGCGCCAGGCCTCGACGGTGTGACAATGGCCGCGCCGAAACAATTCGCCATAGAGCCGGCGGATGCGGCGGTTGATCCAGGTTTTCGATCGCCCGGGCGCCGGCTGCGCGCACGCCTCGATCACCGCCTCGAAGCCGTGATCGAGTCTGATCTCGAAGTGATCGGCGCGCACCGTGCGCGCGAGCCGGCGCGGCACATGGAACGCATCGAGCGGGAGGATGCCGCGCGGATGCGGCTCGATCCAGCACAGGCCGGGGTCGTCGGCGCTCTCCGCCATCGGGAAGATGCCGCAGGCATAGGCCTTGAGCAGCACTTCCGGCGTGATCTCGACTTCGATATCGCCGTGGCGGGTCATGGGAATACCGAGCGGTTGGCAGGATGTATCAAACCCTCTCCCCTTGTGGGAGAGGGTGCCCGAGCGGAGGCGAAGCCGAGCGAGGGCGGGTGAGGGGTCAAGTTGGCAAACCAAGCCTTTCAACGAGATTATCAAGAACTCCATCTGGATTCTTAATCACCTCGTTATTCCAATAGCGGAGCACACGAAAACCTTCTCGCTTTAGAACTGTGCTTCGCGCCTTATCACGTACCGAGGTCGAATGCTGGCCGCCATCGATCTCGACAATCACCCGATGATCGTAGCAGACGAAATCCAGAATATATCCCTGAAACGGAACCTGCCGCCGAAACTTGAATCCAGCAAGACGGCGATCGCGCAACAAAAGCCACATCGTACGTTCGGCGTCAGTTGAGACCTTGCGCATTGCGCGTGCGCGTCCGCGGGTCGCTGCATTTATAGGGCGATGCCGAGACTTGTCGGACATGTACCCCTCACCCGGCGCCCTGCGGGCGCCACCCTCTCCCACAAGGGGAGAGGGCAATTACTCATTTCTCGAGCCCGCCCTGTTCGAGAAACCGCTCCAGCCAATGGATGTCGTAGCGCCCGTCGACGATGTCGGCGTTGCGCACCAGCGTGCGAAACAAGGGCAGCGTCGTCTCCACGCCCTCGATCACATATTCATGCAGCGCGCGCTTGAGCCGCGCGAGGCATTCGTTGCGGGTCTTGCCGACGACGATCAGCTTGGCGATGAGCGAGTCGTAAAAAGGCGGGATCACATAGCCCTGATAGACCGCGGAATCGACCCGCACGCCCAACCCGCCCGGCGCATAATAATAGCTGATGCGGCCGGGCGAGGGCGCGAATGTTTGCGGATTCTCGGCATTGATGCGGCACTCGATGGCGTGGCCCGCGAACACCACGTCGTTTTGCTCGGGCAGGCGCGAGCCGCCGGCCGCGATCCTGATCTGCTCGTTGACCAGATCGATGCCGGTGATCATCTCGGTCACCGGGTGCTCGACCTGCAGCCGCGTGTTCATCTCGATGAAATAGAACTCGCCGTTCTCGTACAGGAACTCGACCGTGCCGGCGCCGAGATATTTCAATTCGCCCATGGCGCGGGCGACGGTCGCGCCGATCTTGCCGCGCTGCTCGGCGTTGAGCGCGGGCGAGGGGCTTTCCTCCCACACCTTCTGATGGCGGCGTTGCAGCGAGCAGTCGCGCTCGCCGAGATGGATGGCGTGGCCGTTGCCGTCGCCCAGCACCTGGATTTCGATGTGGCGCGGATGCACGAGATATTTCTCCAGATAGAGCGTGTCGTAGCCGAAGGCGGCCTTGGCCTCGGCGCGGGCGGTGGCAAGCGCTTGGCCGAGCGCGCCCTCGTTTTCCGCCAGCTTCATGCCGCGCCCGCCGCCGCCGGCCGCGGCCTTCACCAGTACCGGAAAGCCGATCTTGCGCGCGATCTTGAGCGCCTCGGCGTCCGAGGAAACCGCGCCCTCCGATCCCGGCACCACCGGAATCCCGAGCCTTGCCGCCGTGCGCTTGGCCTCGATCTTGTCGCCCATCAGCCGGATGTGCTCGGGGCTCGGTCCGATGAATTGCACGTTGTGGTCGGCCAAAATCTCGGCGAAGCGGGCGTTCTCCGACAGAAAACCGTAGCCCGGATGCACCGCTTCCGCGCCGGTGATCTCGCAGGCGGCAAGCAACGCCGGCACGTTGAGATAGGATTCGCGCGCCGGCGGCGGCCCGATGCAGACGCTCTCGTCGGCGAGCTTCACGTGCATCGCCTCGGCGTCGGCGGTGGAATGCACCGCCACGGTGGCGATGCCGAGCTCCTTGCAGGCGCGCAGCACCCGGAGCGCGATCTCGCCGCGGTTGGCGATCAGGATCTTGTCGAACATGGGCGTCGCGTTTCCTGAACCGTTATGCCCGGGCTTGACCCGGGCATCCACGACCTGCCGCGTCGAATTGGTCGAAGACGTGGATGGCCGGGACGAGCCCGGCCATGACGACGAAAAAACAGCGCGGCAGTAGCGACATATCTCACTCGAGAATCAACAGCGGCTCGCCGTATTCGACCGGCTGGCCGTCCTCGACCAGGATGCGGGTCACGGTGCCGGCGCGCGGCGCCGGGATGGTGTTCATGGTCTTCATCGCCTCGATGATGAGCAGCGTTTCGCCCTCGCGCACTTCGCTGCCCACGTCGACGAAGGGCTTGGCGCCGGGCTCCGGCGAGCGATAGGCGGTGCCGACCATGGGCGAGAGCACGACGCCCGGATGCTTGGCATGGTCGGTGGGGGATAGAACGGCGCCGGCCTGAGCCACCGCGCTCGCGGGCGCAGCCGGCGAAGCTGCGCCGCCGCGGGCGACGCGGACGCGCTGATCGCCGCGTTGCACCTCGATCTCGGAGAGGTTGTTCTCCTCCAAGAGCCGCGTGAGCTCCTTCACCAGCTCCGGGTCGATGGAGATTTTGCGTCTGAACATGCGCTTCACTTTTTTTCGGACTTCAGCACGCCCGCGAGCGCGTCGATGGCGAGCCGATAGCCCTCGGCGCCGAAGCCGCAGATGATCCCGCGCGCCACCGGCGAGATATAGGAATGATGGCGGAACGGCTCGCGCGCGAACAGGTTCGACAGATGCACTTCGATGACCGGTAGGCCGATGGCGCGAATGGCGTCGTGCAACGCGACCGAGGTGTGGGTATAGCCGCCGGGATTGAACAGGACGCCCACGGCCTTGGCCTTGGCCTCATGCAGCCAGTCGATCAGCTCGCCCTCGCGGTTGCTCTGGCGGAATTCGATGGTGAGGCCGTGCTTGCCGGCGGCGGTACGGCAGATTTTCTCGATGTCGGCGAGCGACTTGTCCCCGTAGACCGCGGTCTCGCGGCTGCCGAGCAGGTTGAGATTGGGTCCATTGAGGACGTAGACGAGGTTGGCCATGACGGGATCGGGCAGGGCTTCGGCCGCCGGCCGGAATGGCCCGCGGCAACCGCTCCTTATAGAAAGAGGAGCGGCCGGGGGGAAGCCTGCGCGGCGGGGGTAGCGGGCAGTGGGTTGATTGTCCGCTTCGTGCCCGGATTCTACTCAATACCGGGGGCGTTTCAGGGGAGCAGGTCAGTCTAAAGCTGTGGCTGCTCGCAGTCGATTTCGTCGTCGTCAGCGGCGATCGCCCAATCTCGGGTTCAACATGCAGCGGTCCGTGGGGCCCGTCTTCGACATATTGCACTGCTCGATGGTGGTGAACCGGCACAGCAAGGGTTGGGTGCCTCCTTCAAATCCGACCGCATCGAGGCAATAACGCTCGTTTGCCCTGACGGCTTCTTGCTGGGCAGTCGCCTGCGCTTGCAAGGCAACAAGGCCCGCAACAACCGCCCCTGTCATCATCAACATCTTCATGGTGCGTCTCCTCTGTTCCGTCGGCGCGGCCAAAATCCTTTTGCAACAGTATCGGTCAGGAGCAGACATTTGCCGTAACTGACCCACTGAATAGGCGCGGAGAACTCAGCAGGTGGCCCGGCCGCATTTGCGCACCGCGTCGAGCTTGTTCTTCAGCCCGTTGAAGCCGATGGCGCCGGGCACGATCTCGTTGGCGATGACGTAGCTCGGGGTGCCGCCGATACCGAGCGCTTCGGCGAGCTTCACGCTTTCCTCGATGGTGGCGTTGATCTCCGCGCTGGCGAGATCCTTTTCCAGCCGGGCCATGTCGGCGCCCGCTTCCTTCGCCACCGCCAGCGCGCGCTCGCGGTTGGCCTCGCCGCGGCTGCCGAGCAGCGCACGATGGAAGGCGAGATATTTGGCGCCGTCCTTGTCCTGCATGCGGACCGCGATCGCGACCTTGGCCGCCTCGAGCGAGCCCGGCCCGAGCACGGGGAACTCCTTCAGCACGAATTTGAGCTTGGGATCGGCCTTGATCAGATCGAGCATGTCGGCGAGCGCACGCTTGCAATAACCGCAGTTGTAATCGAAAAACTCGACGATCGTGATGTCGCCCTTGGGATTGCCGACGACCACGCCGCGCGCGGACTCGAAAATCAGCTTCTGGTTCTTCTTCAGCGCTTCCGCGCGTTTGCCCGATTCCTCCGCGTTGGCGCGCTTCTCGAGTTCCATCAGGGCGTCGCGCAGGACTTCCGGATTTTGCAGGAGATAGTCCTTGATGACGGCCTCGATCGCCTCGCGGTCGGCTTTCGAGAGCGGGGCCGCCTGCAGCGGCGCGGCGACGGCGAGCCCGGCGATCAGCGCGGCGGCAGCGAGCCAGCCGGCCGTACCGGTACGCAACTTGGAAAGTGAAAACATCGGATGGTCTCCTGGTCGCCGGGTCAGTTCTGCCCGATCTTGGGCGGCTTGAAATTGACGAGGTCGTCGGCCTTGAGCCATCCGGGCGAGCCGGTCGGAAAGCTCTTCTGGGCGCGAAAGGCGAGTTGGCGGGCGGTCTTGAAATCTCCCTCGTTGAAGGCGGCGAGCGCGGAGGCGAGATCGGCGTTCGGCATGTCGCCCTTGCGGCCGAGCGCGATGGCAAGCTGACGATAGCCGAACGAAGCGTCCGGCTCCCTGGCGATCGCCTGGCGCAGCTCGCGGACCGCTTCCTCCGCCACCGCCTTGTCACCCGATTGCACCAGCGCCTGACCGAGCATCATGTGCAGCAACGCCGATCCGTTCGAGAGCGCGACCGCGTGGCGCAAGGGCGCCACCGCTTCCTTCGCCCGCCCGCTTTCCAGCAAGGCCTGGCCCTTCAATTCGTGAAAATACGGGTTGTTCGGCTGCTCGGCAATGAGCGCGTCGATCTGCGCGATCGAGTCGCGGACATTGCCGAAGCGGTAGGAAGCGATCGCCCGGGCATAACGGGCGGGCAGGCTCGTGTTCGAGGGCGGATACCGGCGCATCACGGTGTCGAGACGGTCGGTGAAGCCCGCGAGCTTCGCCCGCATCATGTCATGGCGGAGCTGCAGCTGCGGAGAGTCCTTTTTATCGTAATAGGGGCTCTCGCGCGCGAGACTTTCCAGCGCGGCGATGCGCTCGCGCGGCATCGGATGGGTGAGCTGATAGGGATCGACCCGGGACGCCACGAACAGCGCATCGTTGGCGAAGCGCTGGAAGGTCTCGACCATGCCTTTCGCCGATTGCCCGGTGGCATTGAGGAAATTCACGGCGGCGCGGTCGGCGGATTCCTCCTGGCTGCGCACATAAGAGAGCAGCGAGCGGCGGATCACCTCCTGCGGGCCCATCAACAGCCCGGGCGCGGCCTCGCCGACACCGCGCGCGCCGGAGGCGGCGCCCGCCACCATGGCGCCGACCCCCAAGAGCATGGCGACGATCGCGGCGGTCTGCGCAGTGGCCATCTGCTCGCGCAACTTGGCGAGGTGGCCGCCGGCGATGTGGCCGGTTTCGTGGGCGAGCACGCCGATGATCTGGTTCGGCGTGATAGAGTCGTAGAGCGCGCCGGTATTGACGAAGATGCGGCGGCCGTCGGCGACGAAGGCATTGAAACTGCGGTCGCCGATGAGCACGATCTCGATCTTCTGGGCGGTGAGCCCGGCCGTCTTCAGGATCGGCCGGATATAATCGCGCAACAGCTCCTCGATCTCGGCGTCGCGGATGACGTTGGGCTGGCCGCGCCGGGCCTGCTCCTGTGCCTTTGCGGTCTGCCCAAGGCCCGTGAACATCTGGGCGCTGACCAGCGCCGCGAGTGCGACGAGCGCAATCGCGCGCCTGGGCAAGGACGAGCATGTTCCGGAGGCGCGCGCTGGTCTCGCGCGGCTCGGCCTGCTAGCTGTGCTGTCTTCGATCATGGGATTTGGCGGAGCGCTCCCATCGGCCCCAAGCGCCACGCTATAAGTGCGCGGCGGAGAGGGGTCAACGCGGCTCCGTTCACGAACCGATGAGTGGAACCATTCCCAGTCACAGACCGCGCGAATGCGGCGGCAACGGGGCACTAGCGCGCGATCAGCAAAAAGCCTGCCCCGGATTTGATCCGGGGTGGGTACACGTTTTGCGGCGCAATCAAGCTTGCGCAGATTGCGTAGACTTATCTGCGGCTCGCGCGCTAACTTATTAATCTGGCGCATGATCTTATCGGCGAACCGGTTCCCACTTCGCCGGATCATGCGCTAGGGTAGCAGACCTTGCGGAAGACCACGATCAGCGCCGGAATTCCCGCCGGGCGGCGGTTGCTCAAGCCTTCGGCCCGCAGCGAGGTGCCGCCGTTCATGGTGATGGACGTGATGGCGGCAGCGGCCCGCATCGAGGAGGCGGGCGGTCGGGTGATCCATATGGAGGTGGGCCAGCCGGCGGCGTCGGCGCCCGCGACCGCCATCGCCGCGGCCAAGGCCGCGCTCGCCACCGGCCGCATCGGCTATACCGAGGCGCTCGGCGTGCCCTCGTTGCGCGCGCGCATTGCCAGGCATTATGCCGAGAGTTACGGCCTCGCCATCGAGCCCGCCCGCATCGCGGTGACCACCGGCTCGTCGGCGGGCGTCGTGCTCGCCTTTCTCGCGCTGTTCGAGCCGGGCGACCGGGTGGCGCTGGCCGAACCCGGCTATCCGCCCTACCGCCACATCTTGAAGGCGCTCGGCTGCGAGCCGGTCGCGATCGAGATTTCCGAGCGCACGCGCTGGGCGCTCACGGTCGATGCGCTGATCGCCGCGCACCGTGAGAAGCCGCTGGCCGGCGTGATCGTGGCGAGTCCCGCCAATCCGACCGGCACCATGGTGAAGGCCGACGTGCTCGCCGGCCTGATCCGGGCGAGCGAGGATTTGGGCATCAGGTTCATCTCCGACGAGATCTATCACGGGCTCGATTATGCGTTCGCGGCCGAGACCGCGGCCAAGCTCTCGGACAATACCGTGGTGATCAATTCGTTCTCGAAATATTTCTGCATGACCGGCTGGCGCATCGGCTGGATGGTGCTGCCTGAGACACTGATACGCACAATGGACCGGCTGCAGCAGAACCTCTCGATCTCGGTGCCGGCGCTGTCGCAAGCGGCCGCCGAGGCCGCCTTCGACGGCCGCGCCGAGATGGAAGCGGTCAAGCACGGCTACGAGGAGAATCGGAAGATTTTGCTCGCGGGCCTGCCCCAGGCGGGGCTGGAGAAATTCCTGCCCGTCGACGGCGCGTTCTATCTCTATGCCGACGTCTCGCGCTTCTCCAACGACAGCCTCGACTTCGCCCGCCGCATGCTGGAGGAGACCCATGTCGCCGCCACCCCCGGCATCGATTTCGATCCCGTGCGCGGCAATAATTTCTTGCGCTTCTGCTACGCCGGCTCCGCCGCCGAGATGCGCGAGGCGGTAGCGCGCATTGGCAAGTGGCTCGGCAAATGAGCGCGAAACCTCGCAAATCCAGGCGTAAAAAACGCGCCGCGCCGCGCGCGTCTTCCGTCTTCGAGGTGTTGCGCGTCTTCTTGAAGCTCGGCCTCACCTCATTCGGCGGGCCGATCGCGCATCTCGGTTATTTCCGCGACGAGTTCGTGGTGCGGCGAAAATGGCTCGACGAGAAGAGCTATGCCGACCTCGTCGCGCTCAACCAATTTCTGCCGGGGCCGGCGTCGAGCAAGCTCGGCATCGCCATCGGACTGTTGCGCGCCGGCTACGCGGGCGCGCTCGCGGCCTGGATCGGGTTTACGCTCCCATCGGCGATCGCGCTGGTCGCGTTCGCCTACGGCGCCGGCGCGCTCGGCGATGCGCTCGGCACCGGCTGGCTGCACGGATTGAAGGTCGCGGCCGTCGCGGTCGTGGCCCAGGCCGTGCTCGGCATGATGCGCACGC